>NZ_JAGHZH010000050.1:0-27464 GCF_017746885.1 Roseofilum sp. SBFL
ATACTTGTCTGATTGAATAGTTTTCTACTAAATGCGCTTTGACTATTTTCTCTCGTAAGTCTACGCTGTATGCTTTCATTAGCTCCTCCATAACATTCTTTTCTTCAGTGTACACCATTACAGCGCAAAGCGCTGTATCATAACTCGAAGTTTCCTTTAAGCAAGCACCCTTTTCCCGATGAACATAGTAGCACATAGTGGATTATGCAGTTAGTTATCAGCCTGATTGTTCCAGAGAAAAATCTACCAGCGATAATAGCGATAGGGATCGTCACCAAACTCGAAATCAGTTCGGTAATCAGGATGATAAAATGAAGCTTTTTCACCAAGAAACTTAAATCTCTGGTGAGGTTTTATTCCCTCAAAGATAGTCTCATCGGCTTTAAACTTTGCTCCTAAATTCGCCAGAATCTGGGCGATCGCTCGTGTCTGTCGCCAGCGAGTATAGCGTAAGTACGTCTGAGTATCAGCATTTAAGGACTCTGGGTTAATCTGGCAAAAAATTGCCACCCCATCACCCACTTCTACTCGGCTCAATAATCCATCTGCTCCTATCTCTCCACCGGATTCAATTAACCAAGCAGCATAGTCTGTACGCGATCGCAAATCAGAAGCACTTAAACCACGAGTTTCTAACCATGAAGGAATATTTAACGAACCCCTAAAATTGTCAGTTTCCCCTACGGTTATCTCTAAAACAGAGTGATTTTTCCTGGGTAAGAAAAATAGCTTTCCTCCCTTGCCTAAATACTCACGTATCTCTTGACTCTTTAGGACAACTTGTTCTCCAATAATGATTAAATTGGCATCAGGAACTAAAGAATCATCTCTTCGATAAATCAAACCGAGTTTATCCAAGTGAGTAGCATCTTTATCGCTGCCTATAAGCACTACATGATCTGCTTTAGTGACGAGATCTGATGTGGCACTATACTGAATAATTTGTTCTAATAATTGTGTTGCTCCAGCATCAAGAGGAACATGATCTTCCAAATCTAATGTATTCCAAATTAATTTCCCTTGACCATAGTCGAGTTCCATCAGTGGTGTATAAGCCAGATCAAATTCAGATTCTAGAATCGGTCTCCAAGAACTCAAGTGAGGCTTTTCAATTGAAGCACTACTGATTCCCCCCTGATTTCCCCAGTGCCAACCATACCATGGGGAACCTGCTGGGCTCTTGATCGTACCTCTGTCTGTTGTATCAGGATAGGCTTCAAGTAAGGTACTTGAACCTCTCCAATCTCTGAGATCCTGTAGATTCAATCCCTGAACAATTTCATGACTCTTATCAACTGGAAAAGCACGGCGACTTACATGAGGAGCAACTCGTAAGTTGAGTGCCTGTTGTATCCATTGCGGATTTTGAGTGAATACAATCACTCGACCTCCATTGAGGACAAAATTTTCCAAATCCCCTGGAAGTTTATGTCCTTGTGACAAAACTTCACGACCAATGACTAAAACATTAGCGACTTGACTTCCATCCCATGGCATCAACGAATAGCCTAACTGCTCCAACATTTGAGTGGTCTTGCCTACAGGGTCAAATATTGTAACCCTACTGGTTTTTAATTGCCGGTCAGGAAACACTCGAAAATGGAAAATATCATCATGGCGATCGCTACCAATCCTAGACTGGAGTAAAATTTCTCCATCCCAAGCTTTGTCCCCTAAAACCCTTGGCAGAGTGGCTGTAAATGGAAAAAATAGAGTATGAGCTGCCATAATCTTTCCACTCTCCTCACCTCTTCCAACTGCTTCTCCATTAACCTTAACTTCCCAATTAAAAGAAAACTCTTGTTCCTCGCGAGTATCATTAATTAAGACGACTTGTTTTTCCCACTTTTCCACGGGTTTAAAACTATGATCTTTGCTTGTAAATTCGGGCATACCGGCAATCCAAGCCAGGGTTGAAGCATTATTTTTTAGAAGAGCATCTCCACCGGGATGAACCCTATAACTATCTGGTTTCCAATAGTTCCACAAATATCTCGGTACTTCCTCCAAATAAGGGCCGTGTTTTCCCACTAGCTCAACCTCGATTCCTTCTCGGCCCTTATTTAAGATTTCCCAACCATGGCCATGATGCCAAGGAATCATTCCTCCTGTGATGCCAAATGTGCGCCAACTCCGCCAAGTATTGGTAGTGAATAAATGTTGTAGTTTCTGGAAAGCAGGCGCAAAATCAAACTCATGATTAAAATGCCAATTTTCATACTCTTGGTCTTTCAAGAACAAAGCTGGGATTTGAGAACGATATTCAGATGACTCTAATTTGTATGCTTCTTTACCCAAATAAATAGCACTAAATTCAGTCATCAAAGGTTCACTACGAACAGCATGTTTAAAGCCATCTCTGCCTCGCATCATAGTTGTATGTAAAGGCGTACCCAATTCAACAACCATATAAGGCATATCGCCTTTTTCTACCCAACTAGAAAGCCATTGTTCTCTCTCTTGTAGTGGAATTATCCCTAAATAAGAATTGAGGGTATAGACTTCTCCCACAGATGCTCCTTGATGAAAGACCACCGAGTGAATCGGGTCATGTTTTTTGATTATTTGTGCTACTTGTTCCCCGACTGGTGACAATCGTTGGAAACGTTTATTTGACAATTTACTGAGCTTTTCGCCGACTAATTTTAAACCAATTCTTCGAGGATTCTGGTCGTCATTGTGGCCAAAATAGTTAGGATTGGTGACCCACATCATAATTGATGGATGATTACGATAACGACGTAATTCATTCACCATTCGTGTTTCCCATTCTTTCCTAATATGGGGTTTATTCCAATCTCCCGATCTTGATAATTGACTGATGGAAAGCACAGGAGCCATAATTGGAAATCCCTTTAAATCAGCACGTTCAGCAAACAATTCTCGAAAATGCCATCGTCCCCGTTCATCATGATTCCAGGGCCAGAGTTCCGTTATATTATATCCTGCCCACTGATACCCTTGAATCATACGATCCATAACTTCAGGGATTCCGATTGTCCAAGGTTTCCACATATCTTCATGGTATACGGGACGCAGCCGTATTTCTGTTCCATTTAAGTAGAAATTTTTCCCTTCAATCCAGAATTCTCGAAAGCCAAATGATTGATCGTAAGTATCTTCAATTCCTTCTCCCTTAACTTGTAACCGGAGGGTATATAAATTTGGCCGATCCACATCCCACAATCGAGGATTCGACCAATCCCAGACTAAATTTAGAGTTTGCAGCGCTTGTGCTTGAACTGGTTTTATCGCTGTAAATTCCTGTTCAACTTTACCCTGTTCATCGAGCATTGTGGCTGTTATTTCCACTGAACCTGTTTGGGTAATATCCGTGAGTTCAACATCAACTTTTATTTGTTGTTTCCGGGTTGAAGGTTGTACAAAGACATCACTAATCCATGCAGCTTGGGGAATACTTAATAATCGCACCTCCCCAATCAAGCCGCGAGAGGCTAATTTGGTTTCAGTGGTGTAAATTTCATTTGGCCCCATAATCACAGTTTTATCATCATCTGGAATGGAACGAACTAATAGACTCAGATTATTCTCTTGTCCAGGATGAACTACTGAAGTAATATCTACAGCCCCATAGGGCCAATTGACTTCACCACAAGCTTGGTTATTAATATATAAATTGGCATCCGTGCTAACCCGTTCCAAACTGAGTAGGATTCTGCGCCCTTCCCACTCAGGAGGAATATTAACCTGTTTTTGATACCAAGCTTGGGCTAAAGTTTCTCCGTTAAACCCCTTCCAAGGGTCGCCAGTACCACGGGAAAGGACACCAGGGAATGATTTGGCATTTTCCCGTCTCCAGTCCCCAGGAACACGAATTTTGCCCCAATGACTTTGGGGGGGAGTGGGGGTTGAGGCGATCGCCGGTTGAAAATCCCAAACCCCATTCAGGTAGACTTGATCGCGATAATGCGCGTCGCCATTTTCAGGAACTTCAGTCAGCGCTGGATAACGAGTAACCTGGAGTGTCCTACAAGCTGAAGAGTAGTCTGCTTGGGAAGAATAACCCCAATGACTCATACAGCTCCAGGTAATGCAAGCCATGCAGAATAGGCCTAAAAATTGCACTAACTTTTTATTCATAACCCACAAAAACGATTATCTTGAGTTCGCGGTTTAACCTGAGATCGGATCGAGTAATTGTTTTTTCAAAAAAAGTGCATACTCTTGGGCATCATCAGTCGTTAAATGCACCCCATCGCTCGTTTTCCAACCTCTCTGAGGATTGGATAACCATTCAAAGCGATCGCTTGGGAACAAATCTTTCATTAGCTCTCGAACTTGTTGCTTCTGAACGGTATTATCTAATCCAGGTTCTCCAGGCATATTGAACAAGATAATCCGGGAACCATTAGAACCAATTTCTGACAATTGATTTTGAATGATTTTCGCCTGTTCAAGAATCAACTCTTTTTTTTCATCAGATAACGGAATTCCCCATTGAACCTTAACTCGTTGTATTTGTGTTTCTCTTAAAGGTGAATCCGTTGATTGTCCTGATTGCCTATTTCCTTGTGACCACTGCTTTAAAGCATATACAAAGGTACTCACCGGCCGGTATTCTTGTCGAAACATGGGGAAATTCATACGCAGAAAATAGAGAAAAGGATTATATAGAGAATCAATTAAATCTCGATCCATTTCTCTTTGAATTGTTTCATTTATTTCTACCAGTAATATTTTAGGCGGTGATGACTGTTCCTTAACAACTTCTAAACCCGTTTGAGTACACCCTCCCCGCATCGATAAATTCACAACATTAGAACCCATAAGCTCTTCATCCAGGGTAGCTGTCAGAGAACTGCCTACCATTACCATTTCAGTATTGACAGACTGCTTATAGACATAGTTTTCAGCATTAATCATATTGGCTTGTGCTTGATGAATTCCTTTACTGGGAGTAATTAAGCCAGCAAAAATAAAGGCTTGATATCCAATCATTAATGTGCAGCACAAAACAAACGACTGCACAACAAAGTTCATTTTTATTGTTTTTATTACTTTAGAATTGAAAGTAGATAAACGCATTCGAGCTTCCTTTATTGAGAATAATCATGGCCAACATTAAGGTAAAACTCAGTAGTTCTGTCATTTTACCCGTGCGAGAACCAATCAATCCCTCCCATCTACGGCTAAATCCTGGAAAGTGAGGCAGATGGTACAGGATAATCGGAGTGGAGAAAATCAAAACAGGAATAATCCGAATCAGGACGGGTTTAACGGAAATATTATTAACCAGAGTAGTCATGAAATCTACTGCTTGGCTGAACTCAGGAAGTTTAAACAGTAGCCAACCCAAGGTAACAAAAATAAAGACTCCCAATATGCGAATACTATCGAGTAAAATCTGTTGCCATTCTGGACGTTCATTTTCCGGAGAGACAAAAAGGTGATTTGAGCCGAAAAAGCGTTCTATTGCTAATCCAATGCCGTGAAACATTCCCCATACCGCATAGCTCCAAGCAGCTCCATGCCATAATCCACCCAGAGTCATGACAACCATTAAATTAATATAGGTTCTGATGTTACCTTTTCGATTTCCTCCTAGAGGAATATACAAATAATATTTTAACCAAGTGGATAAAGAGATATGCCATCGTCTCCAAAATTCCGCAATGGAGCGAGAAATATAGGGAAAATTAAAGTTTTGTGGGAGGGTATAGCCAAAAGAGGCAGCTAAACCAACCGCAATTAAGGAATAGCCAGCGAAATCAGCAAAAATCTGCATGGAATAGCCAAAGAGTAAAACCAGGTTAGTTAAAGTTCCTTGAGTTTGATAGTAGGGATAGGTAATCCAGAAGGTATAGTCTTTCAAATTATCCGCGATCACCATTTTCAAGAAATATCCAGAAACCAAGGAACGAAAAACTAATTCCCAAGAGATATCTTGAAAATATTTTCTCGCGATTTGCGGATAAAAATCATTGGCTCTCACAATGGGGCCGGCAACTAGTTGAGGGAAGAAGGACAGAAAAAAAGACGTATTGAGTAAATAGCGGATGGGGGTGAGATGGACAAAATATTTCTCTTGATGTTTCCTTACTTCCCATTCACTATCTTGTTGACGCAGGACATCGACAACTAAACTAATGCCTTGGAAGGTGTAGAAGGAGATGCCGATGGGCAGAGGTAGATGTAAAAGGGTTTGTATGAGAGCATCTTCTGGAGTGGGATTAATATTGAAGAAGTTAGTAAATAGGTTGGTGAGTAAAGCCCCATACTTAAATAATCCCAACACAGCTAAATTTGCTGCTACACCTAAAATTGCCCAGAGAATTCTAACTTGTCGATTTTCTGTATGGCAAATTTTGAAGCTGGTTAAAACATTAATGCCAATGGAGACAATCAGTAACAACAGGAGAGCCGGGAAGCTCCAGGCATAAAAGATAAAACTAGCAATAACGAGAATTAGAACCTGTATCCCCTTGAATATGGGTAAGTAATAAAGGATAAAGGTAATCAGAACAAAAACTAGGAAGGTAAAGCTAGTGAATAACATACCGTGAAGTTCGGTAAAGGGGAGTGATGAGCAGAGTTTAATCTAACGTAATGAGATGCAGTAATTTTTGTCAATACTCAAAAGATGAGAATTTGTTTTAGCGATCGCCAAGAAAAATTCTCATCTTTATCTGTTCAGGCATCTTCAGGTTGAGGAAGACCACAGGAGAGATCAAGCCATTAATTCTCCAGATGGGACATCAACTACCGCGATCGATCGCTGATCCACTTGAATTTTAATCGTGTGGGCTAACCTCAATTGGATTACCGGCTCACGAATCAAAGCATAGACCTTAGCGATCGCTTCTGCCATCTCTCGATTCAAACAGCGAATATGTAACACCCCCCACCGTCTAAACACCTGACATCGAGACAAAGGTAGCAAAGACCTTAATTCTCGTTGATTTTCCCGATAAAAATCCCAAATCAACCGCGTGAGTTGTGAAGGTCGTTTCATAGCCTTAAGTCCTTACGTGCAATGGGCCCAATCCTTTGTTCGTGTAAATTCCTTACTCCTTCCATTGAACCCCAACCTTCTTAGAGGCGGTGTATTCCTGAAAAAATATTTAATAATTCATCGATAAAACCGTCATGATTCTTGACATTGATACCGCACTTTGCGAGGGAATAGGGAATTGGTCATTTATCCCCATTCCCCATCTCCCTATCCGACCTTAGCCTGTTTATCCGATACCCTATCCGGTTTTGATTCAGTGGGAACTACATCTAATATCTTTTCTGGTTGTCCTTTCGTCAGTGGGATTTCTTCTACTTCTGGTAGTCGCTCTACGGATAACCGAGTTGCTTGAGAAGCGCCTGACAAACGCTTTAACAGAACAGGTCTTGGATCGTGGAGCAAATAAATAATTCGATCGCCACTGCGCCATTCTTCCGAAGCCGGCATCACTTCTAGGCGGCTATCTCTTGAGAGTAAAATAGGAACCAACTCTCCAGCGCGAATTAGGGCTTGCAAATGGGCCTGTTGAAACCCTAGTCCTTCCGGCTTCAGCGTGGTTACCCCCAACTTCACCTTACCCTCATCCACATACTGATTCCAAACCTTAATCGGTAAATCTGGACTAAACGCCTGGGCAATCTTCTGGGGACTAGCAGAATGTTGTTGTCCTTGCGAATCACGGGGAAAAACGGCATATACCCTGGGTGGATCGAACTCTTCTACTGCCCGTTGCGCTAAGACAAAATTGACCTCGCCATTATTCGTCATGGCCAAAAATGTCCCCATCGAAGCCAATCCCGCTTCTTCCAAAACTGCGGTATTTAAGGCACTACTGACAAATACCCGCAGTCCTTCCGCTTCTGCTTGACGGCACGCTTCCGTGTTTGTATCGATCAGAACCACGGACTCTCCTTGTTCCTCAAACAAGCGAGCCATTAATCGACTCAAGGGGCTAATCCCCACAATGACTGCTCCTGTGGCTTTGGTTGAGGTGATGTGTAGCCAGTTGGCGAACCATCCTGCCGTTAGACCTTGACATAACACGGTCATAATAATGGTTAAAAACACCAAGGCTTTAATCGAATCTCCCCCGTTAATACCTCGTTGAGTTAATAAAATCGAAAATAAGGACGCAACAGAGGCAGAAACAATCCCTCTGGGGCCGATCCAACCTAAAAATAACTTTTGTCGCCAATTTAGATCGCTTGTCCAGGTACAGACCCAAATATTCAGGGGGCGGATGACGAACATTAACATCAAGACCGTCCAGACACTGCCCCAACCCAAGGCGAAAATACTGGCGATCGATAAATCTGCGGCTAATAAAATAAATAAGACCGAAACCGCCAACATCGTTAGTTGGCCCTTAAACCGTCGTAATAAGCGCTCCTCTGGTAGCGAAGACCCCCGCAGCACAATCCCAGAGACAACGGTGGCCATTAATCCAGCCTCCGAGCGGATGGTTTGGGCAATACCAAACAAGCCTAACAACCCTGCCAAAACCACTAAATTTTTTAAGTCTTCTGATAAAAACTTACTGCGCTTGAGAAACCAACCCAGCCCCCAGCCCCCCAAAGCACCGATCGCCCCACCAATACCTAGGCGCAGTAACAATCCGCTGATAATGGAGATTGGATCGGCATCTCCATTGAGGATAATATCCAAAACCACCACCGCCAAAATCGCCCCCACCGGATCGATTAAGACCCCTTCTCCTTCTAAGAGTGTAGCGACGGGTCGCTGGACTTTCACATGCTTGAGTAAAGGAGAAATCACAGTCGGCCCCGTCACGACTACTAACGAGGCATATAGAAAGGCAATTCCCCAAGGAAACTCGCCCAAATAATGGGCACAGATCCCCCCACCCACCAACGTCATTAATGTGCCAATTGTCACTAAATTTCGCAAACTTCCGGACACTTTTCCCAAATCTCGAAGCTCTAGATTCAGTCCTCCTTCAAACAAAATCAGGGCAACAGAGAGCGCTACAATCACTTCAATCCCAATGCCGAGTAGTTGAGGATCGATCAATCCCAACCCATCTGGACCTAACAAAATACCAAAGGGCAATAGGAAGACGATCGCCGGTACGCGCAGAAAATCTGCCAGTACCTGGGCACTAATCCCGGCCATAACCGTGAGGATAATTAAGAGAGTGATTTGAAATGATCCTTCCATAAGCGAAATTGCGCTGGTTCAGCGTTATATGTTCATCTTAAGCATTAATAGCCTGCTGGCGGAACCCACTCCTATCAATAGATCAAGAACCCCTAGGGGAGTAGACTTTGATCGGGTTGGATATAAACTCTTGTTGGGAAATCATCACGGCTTAGAGGTAATCCTGGAGGCGATCGCGCTTTCAGAGTGCGTCAGAGACAGATATAACCTAGCGTGTTCTCTTCACTTTGACCAGAGCGGTTCCCTGGGCAGGTTTCTCCAAGATTTTCATAGGAAGACCCAGAATGGAGTAAGCCCGCCTTGTTTGGAAGTTGCGAAATTTTAAGTTATGTTATTAGTAAGTTATTAAATTTTCATATTTCTCCAAAAACCGTCTTCTTTATTTAAACCCATTGGTTAAGCAGTTTAGTGATAAAACATTGGATCATCCTAGCTCTGACGCCCTCTTGAGTAAACGCTGGTGGAGCGTCATTGTGTTCGTTGTCGTGGGGCTGGGGCTTCTGGGTTTCGCTCTCCAATATTTAGATCGGCCCGACCCCTACTTGAGGGAAGTATTAGCTTTGGAAGGAGATCGGGTTCAGGGCCATGCGATTTTCCAAATGAATTGCGCTGGATGCCATGGTTTGGAAGCCAATGGCCGAGTGGGACCGAGTTTGAAAGGAGTATCGGAACATCGATCTAAGCGCCGTTTAATCGAACAAGTTATCACGGGTAGAACTCCACCAATGCCCCAGTTTCAGCCGAGTCCGGAAGTGATGGCAGATTTGTTGAGTTACTTAGAGTCTCTGTAGTAGGTAAGGCAAGAGGCAAAAGGCAATGGTGCGACTGGAATGATTTGAATCAAGTCCGTCGAACTACGTTACAATTAGTCCCTCAGCACTCATTGTTAATTATCCCCATGACCCCACCAGCAAAACGCACCATTTCCATGACTTATACCAAAGTCAACCAAAAGCAGCAACCCAAAGACTTCACCTACTGGCAAACACGCCATCCTACTGAACGCCTGGCGACCCTCGAACAAATCCGTCAAGAATATAATCAATGGAAATACAATGCTCAACCCCGACTTCAGAGAGTTTATCGAATCATTAAACAGTAATGATGTGCGATATCTTATCGTTGGAGGCTATGCTGTTGCTGCTCACGGTTATCCTCGCTACACCAAAGATATTGATATTTGGATTGAAATGGAACTGGAAAACGCCCAGAAGCTTATTCAATCCTTAAGCGATTTCGGTTTTGGGTCACTCGGTCTAAAACCAGAAGATTTTCTGGAACCAGACCAAATCATCCAGTTGGGTTATCCGCCAAATCGCATTGATCTCCTGACAACCCCTGACGGTATTGATTTCAAAACCTGTTATCAAGAGCGGTTGGAGCTTGAGATTGATAGTATAACTGTCAAATTTATCGACCTAGAAAATCTGAAGAAAAATAAACGGGCCTCTGGGCGAACCCAAGATCTAGCAGATCTTGAAAATCTAAGCCTTGAATAAACCATTACCCATTACCTACATTAATTGAATTGGCGAGCGTGAAACAGAGCATACCGATCGCCTTTATCCAAGAGTTCCTGATGGGTTCCTGACTCCACAATTTGACCTTGTTCAACGACTAGGATGCGATCGGCTCGGCGCACGGTGGCTAAACGGTGGGCAATAATAAAGACGGTGCGATTGTGCATCACTCGCTCTAGGGCTTCTTGTACTAGACTTTCTGATTCTGAGTCTAGGGCAGATGTGGCTTCATCGAGAATTAAGATTCGAGGATTAAGATAGACGGCACGGGCGATCGCCACTCGCTGTCGTTGTCCTCCGGATAAGGTCATTCCTCGCTCTCCCATCCAAGTCTGATATCCTTCGGGCAGTTGCTCGATAAACGGGTGAGCATTGGCAATTTTAGCCGCTGCTTCGACTTGCTGAAGATTGAATTCTTTTTGACCAAAGGCAATATTTTGGGCGACTGTGCCGGAAAATAGGATAGTTTCTTGGGGCACGATGCCAATTTGTTGCCGTAGAGAATTTAAGGTAACTTTGCGGATATCCACTCCATCAATGAGAATTGCACCGCTCTGCACGTCGTAAAACCGTAAAAGCAGATTAACCAGTGTCGTTTTCCCTGCTCCTGAAGGCCCCACTAAGGCAATGACTTGGCCGGGGTTAACCTGAAAACTTAAGCCTTGTAAGACGGGTTTCTGGCTGTCATAAGCAAAATAAACGTGGTTATAGTCTACCGTTCCTTCAACCCTGGGTAAGGCGATCGCCTCTGCACTCTCGACGACCTGGGGCGCAATTTTCATTAACTCAAATACCCGGTCTACAGAAGCTTCAGCTTGCTTAAATTCGTTAAAATTACTCGTGGCAAAGGAAATGGGATCGATGAGCATGGCTGTGGCGACTACATAGCGTAAAAATCCATTGCCGGTCAAATTTCCTTGTTGAATTTGCCATCCTCCCAGGAATAAGAGGAAGATAATGCTCATGGCTTCTAGAAAACCGACCACGGGAAACTGAATGGCCTTTAATCGTTCGGCGTTATACTTGGCGCGGCGATTGCGTTCGGCTTCTACACTAAAGCGATCGACTTCATAATCCCCTGCACCAAAGGCTTTTACTAGGCGAATACCTCCCAAAACCTCAGAAATCAAAGAGGCTAAATCTGAGACTCGATTTTGACTGCGGCGAGAATACTGAAGCAATTTTTCCCCAAACCATCCCACCAAGAGGGCCATTAAAGGGGCAACAATCGCTACGGCTAGGGTCAGTTGCCAGTTAATGTAGACCATATAACCAATGACTACAATTAACTGGAGAATACTGGGAAGAAATTGGTGAAAAATCTTGTTAATGGCTTCCCCAATGCGGTCCACATCTTCAGTGAGGCGATAGGATAAATCCCCTGTTTTGGCGGTTTCAAAGTAATCTAAACTCAAGCGATGCAAATGGCTATAGACTTCTTGGCGTAGCTCGCGAGCAATGAGAAAAGCTGCTTTGGCCATTAAGGCATCTTGTCCATATTGTGCCAAGCCTCGCAAGAGAAAAACCCCAGCCGCGATCGCCGCAAGTTGGGCAATTTCCGCCACCAAACCTTGACCTATCAACTCGGCAATCTCCCCAGCCAGTTGGGCTAAAATCGGCCAAAAGCCTGTAAATAGAAGAGTACACACCAGTGCTTGGGCGATCGTTTGCCACTCTTGGCGAAGATAGGGAATTAAATCGTAATAGCTTGAGCGAGGTTTCACCCTAGGTCTGTCCTTTCGCGATCGGGGAACAATTAGCAAATACTACTACAGGATCTCCTGAAGACCAAATCATAAGTAGGGGCGAAAAATTTTTCGCCCCTACTCCCGGTTGTATAACGGTCTAGTTACCCGGTTAGCTGCATCGAACTCATTTTCCCTAATTCAACACTTACGGCATCAAAGCGGTCGTCACCAGGACGGTAGGACAGCACTTCTATGCCAATTGGCTCACCACTGATCCCATCCTTGATCAAAATCACCCCATCTCCAAGCTCAGTAGCAATTTGATTCATTCGTGGAACTTGCCAGAACACGCTCAATAGCTCCGTTTCTGGTTCATAAAACACCTTTATTTGAGCCATACTGTTTCCCCTTCCTTAATCGCATCCGTTTGGTAGGCTGTGATCAAAAATCCATCTCCATTTAAGCGTCGCGCAACTGCAACAACCCAACGTTCTTCTCGCCGTACCCGATAAAACAATAATACTTCTGCATCCCGGCTACTGCGTCGAACCTCATCCGGTGCAGAAAGAGCGAATTGGATGAGATTCTCCAACTCCTCAATATCAGGGTGCTTGATGATTAGCCGTTGCCAGTATTCTTCAGAGGTTCTAACTGTAAATCCAAGCGGCGTAGGAATTTCAAATTTCATGAAACTGTTATAGATGCTTGGGTAACAGCGTATCTCACAGTAGTGCCGTGACACAGCTAAAATAGTGCATTAGAAAATCGCTAGGGTTCTTGAAATTTGTGAATTTAAGCAAAATCCTATTGCCTCATTTTAGTCGTGTCACGGCAGTAGGTGTTGTAGGGATCGCTGTTCATGTTATATCAATTAACAATTAAATGGGAATCGAAATGATAAATTCAGTACCTTGACCGGGAGACAAAATTTCAATAACTGCATAACTATATTAAAATAATAGATGAGCTACATCGGGCACAGATAGCATGATTCCTAGTTCACTCCTTCCGTTACGGCCCCATCCAGAGCAAGAGGTATCCCTGGAAGAAACCGAGATTACAGACGGTATTGACTGGTTAAGCTTTCATCGAGTATGGGGACAATTAAGCGACAACGTAATTGAGGCGATCGCTCAATCTCTACGTTTGCTGAAAGTGGAACCCAACCAAGACATCTATCACCAAGGCATAGAACCGATTGGGTTATACCTGATCAAATGGGGTTCGGTGGAGATTTATCGCTCTTCCCTGGTGGGCAAAACCCACATTCGCTATTACAGCGCTGGAGAACTTTTTGGTTATACTCCCTTAGCCCTCCACCAACCGATGGCGACCTATCGCACCAATGCCGTGGCGATCGCCAAAAGTGAATTCTGGTTTCTGAGCCAAACGGACTTTGAGCAGCTCACCACCCAATATCCACAAATTGAAAAAGCCTTTAATACCTTTCTAGCGCAAGACTTAGAGCATTTTGCCGATCGCATCGCGACTGAACAAATCCGCATCCAAGGACTACAAGCCTTTATCCGACCGATTCCTACCGATCGGTTGATTATTGGCAAAAGCAAAATCGGCCAAAAACTCGCCTCACAGATTGAACAAGCAACCCTAGACTTAAAACCTATCCAACTCCAATCCCCTCCGGGAGCGGGAAAAACCTTTCTGGCTGGCTATATTCATCACCATTCAGGAATTAAAGACCATCCCTGGGCTGAACTCGACTGTGCCCTACTTCCCCGTGAGGAGAGTGGAGTCCTCAATACGGATAATCTCTTTGGTCGCGCAGGTCAACAACTGGGAGTGATTGAACTCCTAGAGCGAGGAACCCTGTTAATTGAAAATTGTCAGCTTCTAAGCCAAAAAGACCGCGATCGCCTGTTGAGCTATCTGCACACTAACCTCCTCACCCCCAACCCAGAGGGCACCCCGATCCAGTCCTGGGTGCGTCTGATCCTCAGCAGTCCTTCCTCCGTCTCGTTGGGTAAGTTCCCCTGTCATACCCTCAAACTTCCGTCCCTGAAACAGCGTAAACTGGATATTCCTGGATTTGCCCGCTATTTTCTAGACAAATACTGCCAAGAAACTCAGCGATCGCCCTTAAGCCTCAATCAAGCAGATTTACGCCGTCTGATCAGCTACGACTATCCCGCCAATGTGGCCGAACTGCAAAGCATCCTTAAACGGGCGGTGGTGATGACTCCCCCCGGACAAGCGATCGTTCCCGAACAAGTCCTCTGGTCCGTTCAATCCCCAAAAAATGCCTTTCGCGTCGATTTACTCAATCAACTGCCCGGGTTGCGTCGATTTTTGCTGAGTGATTGGTGGCCGAAACGATTCTGGGTTGTCGTCATGCTCCTGTTTATCCCCGTCACCCTCATGGGTTATCTGGGCCCCCAAACTCGTGACTCTAACATGACTCTGAATCTCTTTTGGGCCTGGTGGTGGCCCTTTTATCTGTTTCTCTTCCCCTTTATTGGTCGGTTGTGGTGTGCTGTTTGTCCATTTATGGTTACCGGAGAATGGATCGGAACCCTCTCCCTATGGATTTGGCCCCGTAAACTGCTCCCTTGGCCCACAAAATGGATGAATCGTTGGGGAGGATGGCTGCTCTGGGGCAGTTTTGTGGCTATTTATCTCTGGGAGAAACTTGCCGATCTGCCCCATACGCCCTATCTGTCCTCTGATTTATTGCTGATCATTACTGCTGGTGCAGTGATTTGTAGCCTGATTTATGAGCGGCGTTTGTGGTGTCGGTATCTCTGTCCCATTGGTGGCATGAATGGAATGTTTGCCAAACTGGCCTTGATTGAGCTGCGATCGACTCAGCAAATTTGTGGAAGTCAATGTAGCACGTTTGGCTGTTATAAAGGCAGCGATCCGACTCCGGTTACCTTTGCGGATTCCCTACCGAATGAGGGACAAGCAACAGAAGGCTGTCCCCTCTATTCTCATCCTGCCCAACTGCGGGACAACCGGGATTGCGTGTTGTGCATGACTTGCTTAAAGGCTTGCCCCAACCGCTCAGTACAGTTAAATGTGCGGTTCGTGGCGACGGATTTATTGGAAAATCACCAACCCTTTTGGGCAGAAGTGGCACTACTACTACTCTTGTTTGGTGGGGTGTTTATGCATTCTGCCGACAAAGTGTTGAGCTTTTTCGGCCTGGATAGCACTTTAATTACGGGGCAACCTTGGTTTATGGCCTTGCCTGTGGTGGCACTGTTGTTGAGTATTCCTTGGGGTTTAACCTATGGGGTTCATGCGATCGCCCGGCTCTTTGACCGGGAAATGCCTCCCTATTTGGTGACGATTTATGCCTATTTGCCGATGACGTTGGGGGTGAATTTAGCCTATTATATTCCAGCCGCGATGACGGAAGCGGGCCAACTGTTACCGGTAACAGCTCGTACGTTTGGCTTTTCTGGTGAGGGTTGGCCTGTGCTGACCTGGAGTTCGGATGTGGCGGTCTTTTTGCAAGGACTGGCCCTGTTGGGGGCGATCGCCTTTAGTCTCTATCCCCTGTTAAAAATTACCCAACGTCCGTTCTGGAGCAACCTACCCCATCTGTTATTGATGGCAGGCTTCGTTGCCATCTTTTTTCAACTTCTTTTATAAAAGCTGACAGTCGTTTCTTCTCTTATTTCCCTATTCCCTCACATGCAGATTTATCAAAACATTACTGAACTCATTGGCACAACTCCCCTTGTCCAATTACAGCATCTCCCCAAACAATTGCATGGTCACGCCGAGATTGTGCTGAAACTAGAGGGGATGAATCCGGCTAAATCGGTGAAAGACCGAATTGCCTTGAGTATGATCGCCGAAGCCGAGCAAGCGGGATTAATTACCCCTGGCGTGTCTACTATTATTGAGGCGACCTCTGGCAATACGGGGATTGGGTTAGCCATGGTTTGCGCAGCGAAAAACTATCGCTTAGTTTTGACAATGCCAGACCATATGAGCCGGGAGCGTCAACAGATGGTCAAGGCTTATGGTGCAGAGGTGGTCTTGACTCCGGATCATTTGGATATGGCTGGAGCCATTCAACGGGCGAATGAATTATTGGCGAGTACGCCTAATTCTTTTTCTCCTCAACAGTTTAGTAATCCTGCGAACCCGAAAATCCACTACCAAACCACAGGGCCGGAACTGTGGTCAGATACTGAAGGTAAGCTGGATGTCTTGGTGGTGGGAGTGGGCACAGGAGGAACCCTAACGGGAGCGGGTCGATATTTGAAAAAAAAGAAACCAGGGCTTAAAATTGTGGCGATCGAGCCGAAAACCAGTGCGGTTTTAAGTGGAGAAAAAGCCAGTATCCATAATCTCCAAGGCATTGGTGCGGGCTTTATCCCTGATGTGCTGCGGGTAGATCTGATTGATGAGGTCATGGGCATCTCTGAGGAGCAAGCCTATGAGATGGGTCGCCGTTTAGCCAAAGAAGAGGGAATTCTCAGCGGTATTTCCACGGGAGCGGCGGTTTATGCTGCGCTGCAAGTCGCCCAACGTCCAGAACATCAAGGCCAGATGATTGTGGTGATTCAAGCGAGTGGAGGCGATCGCTACTTGAGTACTGCATTGTTTCAATATTAATACAGCATTTTGGGGATTTGATGTAATGATATCTTACACTAGAATGTGCGTATTTTAGGTAAACAATACAAGCGTTACTATCGAGTAAATAAATCATTCTAACGCCTCTCTAATCGAGTCTTCTGGTTGAGAGTGCCTAAAAATATCTCATCATTAATAGATCCGGCTGTTTCTTCGATAAATTTATGCCATTCTGATTGATCCATCTTTTTTGTGAGGTTCTGCTCATTATCTCTAACCAACTCTTCGGTTAAAATAACCTTAATTTCTTCGGTCACGGTTCGACCATGAGAAATGGCTTTGTTTTGGAGTTTTTCTAATATTTCTGGCTCAAGATTCTCAAGAATAATCGTCATATAACAACCTCTGTCTGCATAGAACGTGAAAGTCGATCTGATTTTAACAAACTCTCCTCACTGTTATCAAGATACCTGACTCCTGAGCAGCACCTTTCATGTCTACAATAGCCTAAAGTGCTGTCTATTTCCCTAAAACCCATCCATAAGTTAGCAGAGCAACGATCATACTGCCGATATACACCACACCCACAAAAATTGGAATTTGACTGATCAAAGTATATTCTTTTAACCAAACAAAGGCGACTAAATACCCCGGAAGAACATTAAATCCCCAAAACAAAGATACCAGAAAAACGGCGGCAAAACTTTGTTGAGCATTCAAATTAGATAGGGACTTTTGACCAAAACAAAACCGGATAAAAGGTTGGGAGAGCCAGACAATAAAATAACCGGGGAGTCCTGCAAACCAAATGCCCAGTATGGCCAAACCCACGGCGATCAACATTGATAAAATTAGATTGGCAATCATATCCTGTTCGGCTAGTCCGTTATAATCATTTTAATTTTTTTAAGTGAACGATGTCTTCCTTTCCCGATACCCTCAATCATTGGGCATTCCCCTTTATCCAAGCATTGCGCGATCGCCGCATTGTCAATGGATTCCCTGACGGGACATTTCGGCCCGATCGCCCCATGACTCGCGCTGAATATGCCGTTATACTCCAAGCTGCCCTACAACAACCCCAAAAAAGACCCTACACGCCGTTTATCGACGTTGGAGCGAATTTTTGGGCGACTCAAGCCATCATTTGGGCTTACGAGACCAACTTTATATCGGGCTTTCCAGGTCGTCGATTTCGACCCCAAGCCAATGTTACCCGGATTCAGATTATTGTCTCTTTAGTCAGTGGGTTGCGGGTTCATACCCTGGTCGATCGCAGTCAACCTCTTGCTTCCCTAGAAGACATTTATGAAGATGCCTCCAGTGTGCCCCAATATGGTCGGGATGCGCTGCATTTAGCAACCCGCGCTAACCTGGTGGTGAACTATCGAGATCTAATGGTTTTCCACCCCAACCGGGATGCAACTCGTGCAGAAGTGGCGGCGTTTTTCTATCAATCTTTACTGCTGTTGGGTAAAGTGGAAGCGATTCCCTCAGACTATATTTTAGAAGTGTTTCCGGCTGGCCCGATTCGGGAAGGAACCCGGATTTCCATTAATGGAAAAACCCGTGCGGCAACCTGGAATCAATGGAGTAATGGTTTATTGGCGCGAACGGCGATCGCCGATGCTGGACTAATTCAGGGTATGGGAATTGACTTGTTGAATACGGAAAACCCGAGTCAACAACCGGTTCAATGGTTTTCTCTCCCCATTGCTCTCCCCGTGCAACGTCATAACCATTATCGTCATCTGGAGATTACAAACTGGCGAAAACAGCAGTCGTTAACAATGTCAGTGAACGGGGATACGTTGGAGATCGCGAAGCCGATGACAAACGTTACTGGGATACAAACAGAAAACCTCTTTGAGGGCGATCGCGCGATCGGTTTGCGTCTGAAAATTAACCTCACTGAACCCACTCCCTATCAACTCCGACAAGATACGTTTGATTGGCAAGTTACCCTGGATGCGGCGATTAAACAAAGTATTTTAGATGACTATCAAAACCCCTCAACCGTTACGCCTGAAAGCACTCGACCTTCTTCCGAAGAAGTGAATGAAGGAGAAGTCATTGCCGATACGTCCCAACCGTTACGCCCGACAATAACAGCCGATCCCCAGCATCTTTTAATTCAAGGGAATCTTCCTCCTGGACTCTCCGTAAAAGCCATTACTCAAACCAATCCCTATACCTTAATTCTGGAGATTCGCCCCGATATTCCTCGCAACCGAAATATTCTTTGGTTGCCGGGACTGCGCTGGAAAGAAGAATATGTATCCTTAGGTTCCGATCGTTTTCCGATTACGTCCTTAACGCTGTCTCCAAATCAAACCCCGAAACTGAATTTAGAACCGATTTGGACTTACGCTCACACCATGGAAGGTACCACCCCGTTATTAAAAATGGGGGAATTTTGTAAAACTCTAGCTGCCATTAATGCTGGATTTTTTAACCGCAATAACCGATTACCTTTGGGGGCAATTCGTTGGCACGGAACCTGGTATTCTGGCCCGATCTTGAATCGAGGGGCGATCGCCTGGGATAATCAAGGTAGCACTGCCATTGACCGCCTCGCCCTAGAAGAAGTAATTACTACATCAACTGGTGGACAATTTCCCTTGGTTGTTCTCAACAGTGGCTATGTTAAAGGAGGAATTTCTCGCTTTACACCCCAATGGGGCAAGAGTTATACGCCTTTAACCGCCGGAGAAGTGATTATCGTTGTTGAGAATAACCGAGTTACTCGTCATGTAGAAAATGCGGAAGTTACGGATATTCCTGATACGGGATATTTATTGGTTTTGCGATCGCTCTCTAGCGCCAAAGCCAGCCTAATGCCCGGCACAACCGTAACCTTAGAAAGCACTACTAATCCCTCTAACTTTAACTCCTTTCCCCATATTATCGGTGGCGGTCCCTTACTGATCAAAAATCAACAAATTGTTGTTGATGCTCAAGCCGAAGGATTTAGCCGTGCCTTTGCCCAACAATCTGCCATTCGCAGTGTTTTCGGAATTACTAACTCTGGTGAATTGATACTCGTCACCATCCATAACCGTATCGGTGGATTAGGAGCCAGCTTAACCGAAACTGCCGAACTCATGCAAAAACTTGGAGCCATTCACGCCTTAAACTTAGATGGCGGTAGTTCCACCAGTTTGATCCTCGGCGGACAAATGATTAACCGTCCCCCTTCGACTGCCGCTAGAGTTCATAATGGCTTAGGAATTTTCAGTCATCATTACGGTTAGGTTTCTGAAATTAACAATTAACCCTAATCATTACTCCTAATCATTACTATAGCATTTCTCTCTTCTACGAGGTGCAGCTTGAAACCTTAGAAGCTAATACTATTTCTCCATGATATTGCGCTTACAGCGCTTCGCGCTGCTATGAGGTACATTGTTGATCATAGATGTGAGTTGTCATTGCGACCGAAGGGAAGCAATCGCCAAGATTGGGTAATTTTGCGATTGCTTCATTCCACTTCGTTCCATTCGCAATGACTGATCTCTAATGATACTGTGCTCCGTTACAGCGCTTTGCGCTGTAATGAATACTCTCAGACAATTACCTCAATAGAAATCATGAGTGGCAAAATTAAAGAGAAATGGTATCAGTGGGGGTTTCAGATTATTTTCTGGCGAAAGTGAGAGAAGAGGTTTATGGCGCTTTGGTTGCGTTATGAAACAACCTTGAATCGTCTCTCTCCATGTACCACAACCCTATTCCCTATTCCCTATTCCCTATTCCCTATTCCCTATTCCCTATTCCCCAGCGCAAAGCGCTATAATCATTTCTTCATCTGGTCTTTCAAATCTTGCAACTCTTGATCGGCTTCCCAACGGCGAAATTCTTCTTCTAACCGATCGGGACTACTACCCATGGGAGTGTAGCCCTGATTCCAACCAGGAGGAGAATTGGTTGTTTTTTGTTCTTCACTGGCACTGGCTTGAGCTTCCATTTCCATTACCCTAGCGTGAACCTCTTCCTTGCGTTTCTTAATCTCCTGATATAACTCTGTTGCTTTCAGAATTCTCTGTTTACAGCCTTGCATTTTTCCCCATAATTGATTCCCTTTATGCAAGAGAGCATTTTCCCGTTCTTGGGCTGCATTTGCTAAATCCATCCGCCCTTTTGCAGTTGCCTTTTGCACCCAAGTATGCCAACGCTGAATTTCCTGAGCCGTTGCCATAATTTCTTCTTGGGCTTGTTTTTCCTGACGCTGTAAATCGACAATCAGGCGCAGAGTATCTTCCTGTTGTTCATGGAGTTGATCTTCTAAAATCGACAGCTCTAACTGGGGATGCTTGCGCAGAAACTCATCCAAACGATCTTCTAAAAAGCGATTGATATCATCAAAAATACCCACTGTTTCCGATCCTCCTCGCTGATATCAGCATAAACCAGTTGTAGGGGCAGGTTTACAAAAAGTTGGGTTAGAAAGCCAGAGAATAAGTAAACCTGCTCCTACGATCAAAACTTTTGACCGACAAATACCGATCGCACTTCACCATTACGACGAATGACTGCTTCTTGATTGACAATATCCACCAACATCCATCCACTCGAACCAATCATTTCTCCGACTTGAAACCGCCGAGACATGCCCTCAATTTCAAATAAGGCAGCCGAGCGATCGCCCAATTCCAGAATTCCCGTCAACATCATATTCTCTGGCGGACTCTCTTGTGGACTACTACTCGCCTGGGGAGCAACGGGTGACGACACGGGGGAAGGAGAAGCGCTATCATCAATAGGACTCGGCAACGGTGCAGCAGCCACCTCTGGAGAAGGTGCAGGTGCTGGAGTCGGTTGATAAACGGGAATATACACCCGCTCCAAAATTTGACTCGGAGCAGATGGAGAGGTTTCAGGAGCTTCACCTTCAGAGTCACTCAGTTCTTGCTCCTCCTGATTTTGCTCCAACTGATCCTTTAACTTCAAAGTACGTTGCATATAATTGGCAAACTCTTCATCCGCTAAAGCTGTGGAGGACAAATCAACCGGAGCCATGGGTTCTGGACTCGGTTGATTCGAGGGTAAGAACTGGGCAAACTGTTGGCGTATCCCTTGTCCTCCCTGGCTGCTGGATATCCACCAACCTAGGGGAAGGGCGATCGCCGCTCCCAACCCAACTAATAGCCAACGATCCCACCAAGGTTGAACCGTTGGTGCAGGGGGAGCCACTGGAAGCCCCTCTTCTTCCTGTAATACCGTTGGTTCTAAATCCTGTGCCCAGTTTGCCCATTCTATCTCTGGGTTTTCCTCAGTAGAGGAACTCATTTGGCTCTCCTCTACTGTTGTCAATGTATTCGTCTGATTCCCGATCTGAGAGATACGGGTTAAACTGGCTAATTCTGGGGAGATCTGAGCCAAATTTTCGGCGATCGCCTGGGGCAACTTCATCGAAGGAATATCCAAGGGTTTGAGCGAAACAGATTGCGGTTGCACCGGTTCCTTCGGCAGAGTGCCGCCGCGATCTAACACACGGTCAATATCTTCAAACAAATCATCCATCAACCCATTGACCTCTTGTTCCATTGACCAAGAAGCCATAGGGATAGAATCTGTATTCAAGTCAGACTCGTTATCACGTTTATCAAAATCCCGATCCATAGCAGAGGGTTCGTTTAATCTTTTTGGCTCAATGGGTTGCACTGATTTTATGCCATCACTTTAACATGATGCCACTGTAATGGGTAATCGATAATCGGTAATTGGTAATTGAGAATGGGGAATCTCCGCGTCTCCCTATCCTCCATTCCCCCGCTCCATCTCAAAAAAAACCCCTTAGCGGGGGAGCCAAGGGGAATCATCAGGGTGCATCTACCATACCACTATCCCTAGCTGGCTCTTCTGAATCCGGAAGAGTGGGAATTTTTTTGAGAATCCCTCTTCAATAGATTATTCACCGATCGTACCCAACCACCTATTATTCTGTAGCGATCAGGCGATCGCCCAATTCTCTATTTATGGGTGATAATAGGAAAATTGAGACTCGTTTGCACAGTACTATTATGACCTCAGCAGTAACCTCCAACCCATCTGAACAGCAAGACACCGCTTTACCTCCTTTACCAGTAACCATCATCACAGGGTTCCTCGGAAGTGGGAAAACAACCCTGCTTAATCATATTCTCAGTAACCAACAGGGCGTAAAAACCGCTGTTCTCGTCAATGAGTTTGGTGAAATAGGGATTGATAATGAGCTAATTGTTTCCACTGGTGAAGATATGGTGGAATTGAGTAATGGTTGTATTTGCTGCACCATTAATAATGAGTTGGCTGATGCTGTTTATCGCGTCTTAGAACGCCAACAAAACTTAGATTATTTGGTGGTAGAAACAACAGGAGTCGCCGATCCCCTTCCAGTAGCACTCACCTTTTTGGGTACGGAATTACGAGATCTAACCCGTCTAGATTCGATTGTCACACTGGTGGATTCGGAGAATTTTAGTTTGGATTTGTTTAATTCAGAAGCAGCCTATAGTCAGATCGCCTATGGGGATATTATTCTGTTGAATAAGACGGATCTGGTCGATGAAGCAGATCTGGATAGTTTAGAGGTAAAAATCCGCGATATTAAGCCCGATGCTCGGATTTTAAAGACAGTAAATAGTGAGGTGTCTTTACCATTGGTTTTGAGTGTGGGTTTATTTGAGTCTGATAAATATTTTGAAGAAGAGGACGATCGTAGTCATGACCATGACCATCATCACCATCACCACGCTCACGATCATGACCATGAACATCACAACCATCACGACCACGATCGCCATCATTCTCACCATTTGGAAAATGATGGATTTATGTCGATTTCATTTCAGAGCGATCGCCCCTTTTCGATTAAGAAGTTTCAAAAGTTTCTCGATCACCAGTTACCCGCAAGTATTTTTCGCGCTAAGGGAATTCTCTGGTTTGAAGAAAGCCCCATGTGCCATATCTTTCACCTGAGTGGTAAACGATTTACGCTCGACGATAAAGAATGGAAAGGGGAACCGAAAAACCAGCTTGTGTTAATTGGTCAAGATTTGGACAAAGAAACGCTGCTTTCCCAGTTGAATAATTGTTTAACTCTACCTTCAAACCATCGCGGTAAAGGCTTTGGGGGGTAAGGAGTTCTTGAGGGTGAGTTCTTAACGTACCCTACTCGTTTAGTGAATTTATTTCTTTAATTGAGAGATAGAGACTAGCCATGAAAGACTATCACATCAATATTTTCTACAGTGAAGCAGATGAAGCCTACATCGCCGACATTCCGGATCTCAAATATTGTTCAGCTCTGGGAGACACTCCCCAAGAAGCCCTAGTAGAAGTGCTTCAAGCCAAGGCATTATGCTGGGAAACTGCACGCTCACATCAAAAAAACATCCCAATACCACAATACCAGCCGGCTCTCTATGAACTGGCTGGACATTAATCTTGCCCCTCAGTAATTGTCTTATAGCGCTTCTCACTTCTGGAAGAGTACAGCTTAAAGCCTTAGATCCTAAGCAATACAAGCTATTCCCTATTTCCTAGAGTGAAGCGCTATAAGAGTCCCGTTAAGCACTTTTGAGGGTAGACTGAAGTGGAGTTAAGGATTGCCAAAACTTGAGAATCTGTCTTTTCACCAGTTGGGCATGAGTATGATGGAAAAAGTAGCGTCCATGGGGACATTCCCAAAGGCGATCGCTCTCTTTTAACCAAGGTTTCCATCCTTCACATAAGCTCGGATCGATGACTAGATCCTGTTGTCCCCGACTGATGAATAGGGGAGGATCGAGTTCACTCGGAAGAATTTGAATACGTCGATAAAGCGAATGGGGAGAGAGGGACGTTCTTAAATCTTTCTCTAGGATTCTCACTAATTCTTCAACGACGGGTGGGGAATGAGGGCCAAAGAGATTATAGGCGGTTTGGGTTAAGATGCGATCGCGCGAACAGGGCAGTAAGCCTAATTGTACATAGTAATGGGCTTGCCAATCGATCGCTGGATATACCCCGACAGAGAGCAACGCCAGCGATCGCACATTTTGTGGATAGCGACGACCATATAATAGAGCTAACAAGCCTCCTGTTCCATGACCGAGTAGATGTAAGGGGCGATCGTGCTTTTTGATATGATGATGGAGTAATCCTAACGCTTGATTTAAACAACTTCCTTCATCTTCTGTTTGCTCATATTGCCATTCTGCAAGCGGTACATGGGCAGATAATAGCCTCAGCAGGGGACGATGGAAGCGGCGAAAACTGGGACTGACATTAATCCACAAGACATCCGGTAATTGAGTCATGAATAATTCCAAGAAGAAGAAGGACGAAAAATAAAGGTAAGTTTAACCATGGTTAGGGATTTAAACTTACCTACTCAAACAAAAACTGAGCTGCTCAAAGAAATGAAGCGAATTTCAAGCGTTGTTTATCTTATAAACCAAATTCTTTTTTGACTTGCTCTACCCAAGTCTTAATTCGTCCTTCACTCAATTCGGGTTGATTATCTTCATCAAGAGCCAAACCAACAAATTTCCCATCCCGGATTGCTTTAGATTCACTAAAATCATATCCATCAGCGGGCCAATAGCCAACCGTTTCCCCGCCTAAACTCGCAATTTTTTCCTCTAAAATGCCGATAGCATCTTGAAAGTTATCGCCGTACCCGATTTGATCTCCTGTGCCAAAATAAGCAACTTTTTTTCCGTTAAAATCAACACTATCGAGTCCATCTTCATAAAATCCTTCCCAGTCACTAGCGAGTTCGCCGATATTCCAAGTCGGACAAGCAATAATCAAATATTGATAACTGCCGAAATCATCTGCACTAGCATCAGCCATATCATGTAAAGCAACAACAGAATCACCGCCAAATTCCTTTTTAATTGCTTCGGCAGCCTCTTCAGTCTTGCCGGTTTGAGTTGCAAAAAATAGTCCAATGTTTGCCATTTTTACTTTATCCATTCAGAATCAGTTAATACAAAAAGAGGGGTTTCAATCTTGATATTCCTTCAGAAACCCCTCACAAAAAGAGGAGAGAATCAAAACAACTTGCTGACCCGGAGAAGTCCTACTAGCCTTCTACAGCATTGAGGGCTTTTTCTACGCGGCGAAAATCAAATCCCATTGCTCGTAGAGCGTGCCACAGATGGCCTTGTAGGAAAAAGAAGGCGAGGAAAAAGTGGGCATTTGCTAACCAACACCGTGAAGTATGAGCGCCTCCAGGTAAATCAACGGTATCGGCAAAATAAGGCACAATTCCCAATTTCACTTCTAAAACAGGGCCATAAAACTCAACTGGATAAGCTAGGGTATTTACAGCACAGAAGTAAGCGGCTACAAAACCGGCTAGGGCAATACCACCAAGGGAATAGGAGAGAATGGCTTCACCGGAAAAGGTTAAGACTTTCTTCGCCCAGTTCATGGGGGGGACAACAATGTGCCAAATTCCACCACCAATGAGCAGAATGCCAACAAACACATGACCACCGACTAAATCTTCTAAGCTAGTAATGCTGGCGAAATGAGTTTGATATCCATAGATGGTCAACGGATCGAGGGTAGGGTTGCTAATAATGCGGACAGTTTCCGTTGTACTGTCGTATAGTCCACCCCAGTACATGGCTTTGCCGACGAGCAATAAGGCTCCTATACCCAAGAATAAGAGATGATGCCCTAAGATGATGCCCAATTGCTTGGGGTTCTCCCAGTCAAAATGAAAATTTTTGGCAAAACCTTTAGCAGTTGTGAGGTCTTCTGGTGCTTTGAAAGTGTGGAATAAGGCTCCAGCTCCTAGCACAGCCGAAGAAATTAGGTGAATGACTCCAATGACGAAGTAAGGATAAGTGTCGGTGACTTGACCGCCTTCGCCAACTCCCCATCCTAGGGTGGCTAAGTGGGGAAGCAGGATCAATCCTTGTTCGCCCATGGATTGACTTGGATCGAATCCAGAAATTTCAAACAGGGTGAAGGCTCCTGCCCAGAATGTGATCAGGGCTGCTTGCCCCGCATGGGCTGAAATAAACAGCCCGGAAAGGTTGGCAAATCGTGCATTGCCTGCCCACCAGTCATAGGTGACTTTTGGGTTGTCGTAGGTTTGCATAGGATCGTTAACTGAGTCAGAGCGTGTTAACTGTTGAGAATTACTTTCAACAGTTAACTATTAAAATCTAATTCAGAATAATTGTCAATTGCAAAAACATAAAGTTTTGTAAAGATAGTGATTTGAGCGATTTAAAATTGGTGAAATCCAGTCAAGACAAGGATTTAAAAGATAAAAGCTTAGAATCGGGTCTCTCTATGGAACCCTAATTGCGATAAGTATTTAGAATTTCTACTAATAAGTAAGGAGAACTGTGGAAGTGGAAGGGCTAGATACAGTGCAAATCGCTGTAGTGGGGGAGTGAATAATATCAAATCCTTAGATATGTGCTATAGCTCAAGGGGTGACAAGGTAGTTCAAAGGTCGCTATAGCGACCTTTTTCGGTAGTATTTTGCTGAAAACCTCAACTCAATGGTCGCGATCGCATAACTATAGCATCAGGTTAGAGGGTTACTTGCCCAAAAAATCGCTA
>NZ_JAGHZH010000051.1:0-37824 GCF_017746885.1 Roseofilum sp. SBFL
ACTTGAGCTTACTGCGTCATTTTATTCTGGTTTTTTGTGCTTATACTTTTATCATTTACCATAAGTTAACGGGCGGGCTACGAAGGCAATGGGCCAATCGACCATTAAATACATTGGCAGAAGCTTTGTCAGCCTTTCGTGCAGCCTTGTCTTTTCGTTTCTATAATTGGCTCCAGGAAAATTGGGACGTATTTACCGCTTACCAAGAGGATTTAGGCTGGCTTTGGCATTGATATTTGTTTAAGTCCCGTTAGTTGACAGTGGTGCAACGATCAACGTGATGCCCTATGACGTGGGACAAAAACTAGGAGCTATCTGGGAAGATAAAAAGGCAATCATTGAAGTGACAGGTAACTTAGGAAAGCAGCCAGCAATCCCTTTATTTGTAATGGCTCAAATTGGTGATATTGCACCGATTCAATTAGCGTTTGCTTGGATAAAAAAAATCAATACAGCTCTCATTTTAGGACAGACGAACTTTTTTATTGAATTTGATGTGTATTTTTACCGTTCCAAGATGGAATTCGAGGTTAACCCTAAGTCCTTAATTTGAGGAGATTGTTGAGCATTTAAGAAACCGGGTTTCTAGGAACTTGGCTATATTGTTACTATCACCTATTACCACCACAAATTGCTTATGGAAGAATTACCAAAAATTAAATTTCTACAACACCCTACGTCTGAGGCTTGGGTAAAACAGGCGATCGCCAATATTCCCACGATCCTCTTAGATCATTCCCATTGTGAGCGCAAAGCAGCAGGAGTCGCTCTAAACCTGATGTTCCGCTATCCCTCCAGTCAGGTGTTAGTCAGGAAGCTAACGGCGATCGCCCAGGAAGAACTCGAACACTTTGAGCAAGTTAATCAATGGTTAGAGCGTCTCAATATTCCCCTGGCTCCCCTTTCTGCTCCTCCCTATGGTGCTGGATTAAAAGCCCAAATTCGGCCGTCTGAACCGGAACGAATGCTCGATTCTCTGTTAATTTCTGCCCTCATTGAAGCCCGTTCCCACGAGCGTCTCGGACTGTTAGCGAACCATCTTCCCCATCCAGAACTAGCGAAATTTTATCGCTCTTTAATGGCTTCTGAAGCGCGCCATTACGGGATCTACTGGATTTTAGCAACAACCTATTGCGATCGAGAAGTTGTCCAATCTCGCCTAGAAAGTCTGGCGCAAGTTGAGAGTGATTTGCTCTCTAACTTACATCCAGAACCCCGGATTCATAGTTGAAATTTATTCTAACCCTAAAATCTCCCGAGCCTTTTCTAACAACTCATCGGGATCAAACGGTTTAGTCATATATAAATTCGCCCCGACTTCTTCCCCTTTTTTCTTGTCAAACTCTTGCCCTTTAGCAGTTAGCATGATAATGCAGACTTCCCTCAAATCCGGTTGCTTTTTAATTTGATAACAGACATCAAACCCGTTCATTTTGGGCATCATCACATCTAGAAAGACTAGATTAGGCTGCTCTTCTTTAATCAAATTTACTGCGGTTTCTCCATCTGCTGCAAATAATAGTTCTACTCCTTCATCTTCCAGCTCTTCTAGGGTTTGTTCTAGTAGAATTCTGATATGATTCTCATCATCTACAATTAACACTTTCTTATCCATTATCAGTATAAAACCTCGAAGATCTCCACCGTTTGTGTTTTACCTTTGACATTCACTAATCCTACCTCCTTAAAATTAAAGTAGTCAACGGTGCGATCGTAAATGCTTCGATCCACTAGAATTTGCCCTCCTTCAGCTATGGACTGCAACCTTGATGCAGTATTAACTTTATCTCCAATTGCAGTATAATCAACGTGCTGACGAGCGCCAATATTGCCCACAACAACCTTACCTGAGCTTATACCAATACCCGTTTTGAAATTTTCTCGAATCCAAGGAACGGGCATAGATTGTAGGCATTTTTGCATGGCGATCGCCGTTTGAATCGCTTTTTTTTCACTCTGTTCTAAAGGAGCAGGTGCGCCAAACATGCAGACAATCATATCCCCCACAAACTTATTCACCGTTCCCCCATAGCTAAAAATCACATCAACCATATGGGTAAAATAAATATTTAAATATTCCACCATGGTTTCTGGTTCCAGCATTTCGCAATGAGTGGTAAAATTACGAATATCGGAAAAGAGCATGACCAAATCTTTTTTACCCGTCTTCAGTAAACTTTCTTCCTTATTATCGATAATGGCTTTGACCAATTGCGGAGACATATACCGCTCTAAATTACTTTTAATTCGTTCTTCTTGCAACTGATAATTATGCAAACGAGCATTTTCCATTGCATTAGCCGTTTGAGAAGTTAAAGCAGTCAACAGTTTTAAGTCTGCGGCTCGATAATTAATCGGTTCAGAATGACCGATCCAAATTACTCCAAAAGCTTCATACCGACTTTTGAGAGGAGAACAAATTAATGCCTTATTTAAACGATCGATTTCAGTTAACCGAGAATCATGTTCTACGTCATTAATGACTTCAGCTACTCCTGTCGATAGGACATAACCCATGATCCCCTCATCAATCGCTAAATTGTACAGTTGTGAAGGACAATCTCCAAATTGGGCTAGAGTAGTAAAGCGTCCATTTTCTGGATCAACTAATAAAACTGCTCCTTGGGTAGACTCAATAATGTTGCGTGCTTCTTTGAGTACTAACTCAGCAATCACCCCCATATCTAAGCAAGCACTCATATCCTCAGAAATACGATATAAGAGATTGATTTCTTTGTATCGCTCTAGAGTTTCATTGACCAATGCTTTTTGAGAAAGAGCTTGACGCACCAGATAATTTAATAAACTGGATACCGCAGAACTGCCTTGATCTCCACATACCCAGCCAATCACTTCTCCTTCCGCTTTAATTGCATATTCTTGAGGGAAGAAAGGATGGACAGAACCCATTAACAAATTTCTATTTGCATCGAAAATGCCTACCTTTCCAGGAAACAGATCAACACACTCTTGAATCAAGGTTTGAGTGATTGATTTATTAATTAATGACTTCAGTTTTATGGCCATTCTGCATAGGGGGATTCTCTAATAACAAAACAATGATTTGATCGTTGCCTTTTTGAAAGTTTAAAGTTTTTACTAATCTAGAAGTATTAGATATATTCACATCAGTAATGACCAAATCGGGATGAGCAGCAAACAGAGCGTCCTCCGTATTCATAACTTTCATATGATATCCTTGAGCTTGGAGAATTTCCGTTAAAGTTTGTGCGCTTGAAGATTTTTGATCGAAGACTAAAACTCGTTTAGATGAGTATTGTTGCTTCAGCAGAGTCTGCACCCTCTGTAAAAATTGTTCTGAGCTTATGGGTTTCGTCAGATAATGATCTACACCAATACGATAACCTCTTTCGGAGCGATCGTCAGCAGAAATCATCAGAATGGGAATTTGCATGGTTTCTGGATCATTTTTGAGAATGGCAGCTACATCAAATCCATTCAACTCTGGCATCATCACGTCTAATACCACTAAATCTGGTTTTTGCTGCTTAATTTGAGCGATCGCCTCCTGTCCATTGGCTGCTTGCCGCACTTCATAGCCTTCAACATCCAAATGTTGAGTCAACAACTCTCGAATATTAGCATCATCATCAACAACCAAAATCACTCGTCGTCTTTGCTGCTGATCGTCCTGATAATCTGGAGACACATTCGTTAACTTTTGTACTAACTGAGGCCAACCCATATCCCCTTTGCTTTCTGATATCGGCAACCAAAATGCAAATGTACTTCCCACACCCACTTCACTTTCTACCCAAATATGCCCTCCATGATGCTCAATAATTTCCTTACAAATGGGCAATCCTAAACCTGTCCCTTTGGGTTTATTAATCAAAGTATCGCCTACTTGCTTAAACTTCTCAAACACTTTGGGTAAATCTTCTTCTTGAATTCCAATCCCTGTATCGATTACTTGCACAACTACAGTTTCACCTCGTTTTTCAGCCTTACAGCTCACCATCCCTCGATCGGTAAACTTGACCGCATTAGAAATTAAATTAATCACAACTTGCATTAATTTATCTTCGTCTCCAAGAATACTGGGTAGATTCTCCTCAACTTCAACGACCAATTGAATATCATTCTGACTAAATAGGGAGGTTGTCGCGACTGTCGCTCGTTCAATTACCTGGGTAATGGCCACCGGTTGATGCTTCCAATCCACTTTTCCGGCTTCCATTTTGGCGATATCTAAAACATCATTAATTAAAGCGGTTAAACGCACACCTTCCGATACAATAATGTCTAGGTTGGTACTTACTTGAGTTACCGCACGTTCCACTTTCTTCTCGGTAACATCAACCCTAGGCAGGAGAACTTCTTCTAGTTTTTTCTTAATCAGTTTGGCAAATCCTAAAACCGAAGTTAAAGGGGTTCTCAATTCATGAGAAACCGTAGAAATAAACTCGGTTTTCATCCGATCCACTTCTTTGTCTGTGGTAATATCTCTGACTAAGAAAACACAACCGATAAATTGCTGCCCTAACTGGGGATCGGTTTTGAAAACACCCGTGGCAACGATTTTCCCAATTCGGTTTTCCGATAAATCTATTTCTGAGTTGAATATATTTTCGGGATTTTTTTTAACTTTTACTCCCAGTTCAGCAAATGTTCCTCCAAAAATATCTTCACTCCTTCGGTTGACCAAACTTCCCTGCTCTAATCCAAACAACTTGAATAATGCTTGGTTACTTTGAGTGATCGTTCCATCTGTATTCGTAACCAATAAACCATCAGCGATATTATCAATAATTGAAGTTAGATTAGCCAGGGTATCTTGTAGAGACTGTGTGGCGGCTGTCACCTGATTTTCTAACTCATTTTTGGATTCTTGCAGTTGATCGATCATCTGATTAAATGCCTGTGCTAACGTTCCGATCTCATCCTCTGTTAACACAGGAGCTTGCGAGCGAAGATTGCCCGCACTCACTTGAATGGCTGTTTCCGTAATCCCTAAAATGGGTTGAGTGATACGACGAGAAATCAAATAAATAATAATCAGTAAAAATAAAGCTGCACTTAATCCGATTTGCAAAATCTCCTTCAACAGTTGATGTGCCGGTGCAAAAGCTTCAGCTTGGCTCATTTCTGCTAATAAAGCTAGATTTTGATTGGCCATCCAGACATAGGCTCCAATAACTGGAATCCCTTGATAATTCCTATAAAGTCCTACCCCATCAATTCCTTGAGTTGCTTGTTGAATTCCCAAGCTATCGACTTCTTTTAATTCTTCTTGATTTTCTTGTCCTTGAGTCGCTTGCTGAGAAATAAATACATTTCGGTTTCCTAATCGGCCAATTAAGTAAGTTGCACCCGTTTGTCCTAAACCTGTTTTCTCCCTAATAATTTCATCAATTCCTTGTAAATCCAAGTCAACTGTTAATACCCCCAATCGTTCACCTGATTCAGCTAAAATTGGAGTTCCTAACGTAATAGCAGATTTGCGGGTTATGGGAGAAGTATAGAAGCTGGGAATGACAGTATCAGATTGGCCATGGTTAAAGTAGGTGGTAGTTTCTCCTAATGGTTGATAGGTTTTTTCTTTAGTCGGGTTAGTAGATAGAGCAACAATGCCTCCTGTACTTAACAAAGAGATTTCTTGTAAACTTGGTTTCACTTCTGAAAATTCTGATAACTCTTGGGAGATTTCTTCATAGGCGATTAACTGATAAATAGTTGACAAGTTTAATAGATCTTGAGACTCGATGTTATAACTCTCTTTAAATTTGGCAACTGCTTGCTCTAAACCCCTGCCATAAATTCCATCTAGTTCTCCATCATAATATCCTAAATCTTGCAACAGTTGCTGTAGTTTAATAATTTCTTGCCGATCGGATTCTGGAGTTAGGGGAGTGGATTGCTCTTGTTGGTTAAGCAAGTATTTAAAGTACCGTGCAATTGTAGGAGATCGTGCGATCAATTGCACATCTTGGTATTGGGTTTTTACCCAATCATCCAATTGGTACTCTTTGAGGGATGTGGCTACTTGCAACCTATTATACACAGAATCTCGGAGAGAGTCTCTTGCCCTGACATAGGCAGCGATCGCCACCAGACTAACGGTCACTAAGGACAAGAGAGAAAAAGAGGTCACCAACTGAGACAGGAGACTTTTTCGGAGAAACTTCAGCATAAAACTTGCCTCAAAGAAACGTAGGATTCAATGTACCTATGTACTAGGAAAGTTACTGCCAATCCTGAAAAATGGTTTTAATGGCAGCGATCGCCCGATCCGTGGCAGCTTGAGCGGATAAATCTTTCGTCACCATCTCGGCAATCACTGTCCCCCAAATATTTTGACTTTGCACCTCACTATAGGCTGGATTCAAAGCTTGAGCAAATGGACGAGTCCGATAAAATTGTTTAGAGGCTGTTGAAATGTGCGGATCATTAGAATCTTGCCAAAATGGATCTTCCAATAGTTGAGGCATAACCGGGAAAAACCGCCCTTGAGAGCCTTGAATATAAAGTTTGAGATTGTCCGGTTCAATCAAATAAGATAACAACTTCTTCGCTTCATCTTTGTACTTAGAAGACTCAAAAACAACAACTTGCTTAATGGATACCATTGATGTCATTGGATCGCCATTCGGTTTATTCGGCCAAGGAGTGGTGACCAGTTGCTGCTGATAAGTGCTTTGATCTTGTCGTTGCGATCCAGGAATAGACAAGGTAGGATTAATCGTCATCAAAGTGGAACGACTCAAGAAAGTGACATTGTTATCTGCATTCCCCCAGTTTGTTGCTTCTGGAGGAACATATTGTTGTTTATAAAACTGGGTATAAGCGGATAGGGCCTGGGCAATTCCTTCGCGCACTTGGGCCTTGTCTACTTGTAAGTCTCCCGTGCTATTAACCAGCTCCACATCAAAAGCTGCCAAAAATTGCTCAAACACAAAGAAAGTATCTGAGGCTGAAGCAGACATGGGTAACCCCATACTATAAAAATTACTTCGTCCTTGATTCCGTATGGGAGCTTGCGCCTGTTCCCAAAACGCCCAAAATTGATCCCAACCTTCAGGAATCGCTTCTTCTCCTTGACCAAGGGAAGAGAGCAACGGTTGCCAATAATGAATATGATTAGTCATTTGAGTGATCGGTGCTGAATAATAACTGCGCTCTCCCGTAGTTTTGTTTAAGTATTTAACTGCATTCAAGACTGCTGGACTATACAAAGATTCGGCGGCTTCTATCACACTGGAAACATCAGCTAACTGATTATTCCAAGCCAGTTTAGGAATAAACGTTAAATCTGCATCATGGCTATACAGAACATCAGGGGGATTGCCAGCAGAGATAGCCCGTTCAGCTTCTTGAAGAATATCACCTTCACTATAAAGGGTGAGTTCCACCGGCAAGCCACTATCATTCTCCCATTGTTGCACTAACCGCCGGATCGCTTCCGTTTCCTCTGGATAATACCCCTGACTCCACCAAATCCGCACACTATCACCACCACTGCTGGTAATGCTTGTCGGAGAATCTTGACGTTGACCACAGTTCGCTAACGTCAGACCGAGCAAAAATAGAGATAAGTTTGTAAACTGCCGCCGTTTCATAAATTTGATATCCAACACTACATCATGCATAGGCAAGATCGATGCCATCATAGTGTATCATGCTCTTCTGAAAACCGTTTATTAACAGTCTTTATGCTATATCTATAGCTTGTGAATAATTTCTGCTATGGTTTATACGACTAGGACGAGAAAATTTAGGATGAAGATTGGGCTGTAATTGATAACCGATAGACTGAGGGGCTGTTTTCCGGGTTAAGGATGTCAAATAGCTCTTTTTTTGCCGTCTCATCCACTTCCCTAGCCGAAAAAGCCAATCGAAAAAAATAGCTTTCGCCAATCAGTTGAGCGGTCACCATACCCAATAAGGCAGAAGCCGCCTTATCTGTACTGATCTGAATCTGGTGGTAGCGATCGCCTAAAATCACTTTTCCCTTAGTCATTCCTAAACCACACATTGAAGAAACCATCGAAGAAACGGTTTTATGGTGATCAAAAGATTTATAGTTTAAGAGAAATTTTTCTAGATCGGCTCCACCATTGTGGGTAGCAAAAAACAAACTTTCTAATTCAAATGCCTTAGGATTTAACATCACATATCCACAGCGCAAATAACCCACAACATTTTTAGGAAAATCCAACTGATACCCTAGATCGACTTGACCAGCGCTCATCGCAATACCTACTTGTTTCTGGATCGATCCTAACGGTGTTTCTACCCAACCCGTAGCCCAAACTTTTCCCTCATCTGGATCGAAGTGTATTACTGGATCGACCCGTTGTAAATCATCAATGCAGGGAGTTCCAGGGGGTTGGAAAATTAAATGACCGGAAAAATGATCGTCTACCCAATCAATGTCATCATAATAGCCATGATATAAACTACCACATAGCCAGTTTGACGATACTTCCTTAAACCATAGTCGATCAATACATAGCCCGCGCTCGCAATTGAGCCTCAGCTTAAGCTTCTCTGTTTCCAAGATTAACCACTTATTACGACGCTCTACCTGTAACTGATCGGGTAAGGAAATATTAGCATTTCCAGATTTCAATCGAGGAACCACAAAAACTACGCCTAACTGATTAGCTAGGGTTCTTAAGCGTTGCTCGTAGTCTATAAAGCGTTTAGGTGTAATATGAGTGCGAAAATCGCTACCCCATAAGTAACATAACTCCTGCCAAACTGGATTCGTATAACTGACCCGATCTTTGAGAGCATTATAAATTGACCAACATCGGTTATTGATCTCTAAATCTGTACCCGTTACTGCCCACCTGGTGATATTATACTTTCGTTGCTTCTTGACTGGAATTGGATCTTCTGAAGATTCTAATGACAGACTATGACCAGCTAGAGGGGATGAAATTTTCTCTAAGATATCACTTACATGAATAAACTGAAATCGATTATCGTGTTGTAAACTTTTAAATAAATCATAGATTTTCTGCCATTCATCTAATTCAATTTTGGCTTCTGTTGCATATCGACCTGGACGGAAGTTAAACACCTCTGCATCATTTCCATATAGCATCAATGTTCGGTTTGGTTCAGAAAGATGATTCACTAGATATTCGTCTATATATTCATCCCAATTTATTTCTCCATAAATGTATTTTTGAAATTTTTGAAATGCAATGGAATTGTTCCAGATGACGGGGATTTTTTCTCCGCTTTGACTACAAGCATATTGGGGGTAATAACGCCATTCAAACTCCCACTCACGGTGATACCGATAGGGATTATTCCATTCCATAATAATAGCTTTATATCCTGCTTTTAAATAATGGGAAACTAAACTAGCAGAATAGGCTTGTTCATTCACTAACGCCACTTGTGGATGTATCCCTAAAATCTTGTCATAAACCTGATGCCCCCAATAGAGATTGGCTTCATTTATGGCTGAAGGGACAATAGGGCCAATAATTTGTGCATATCCACTACCAATCAATTCACACTTGCCTTGACCAATTAAATAACGTAGTTGATCCATCCATTTCTGATCGAGTTGTTCTGCTACTTCTAGGGTATAACCTGTCGCTTCAATAGCTATAGGTATATTGAATTCAGTTGCTAGTCTGAGAACTGGCCAATAGCACTGTTTCATGACTATAGGGCGTTGCTCTATCTCGATGGATGAAAAGGCAAAATTGAGATGAAATAGAAGCATTAAAGAGAGTCGATCGGCAGATTCTCTTGAATGAGAATTTAGAGGATTTGTAGAGGATATTTTTGAGGATTGATGAATCATTGTTTTTGTCTATACAGAAGGAGAGAGAAAATCTGAAATAATCCAATGTAACCCAAGAATATAAGATGGAATTAAACTGATTCCTTAAGAACGACACTATACCCCAAATAACCAAACCCAAATGGGGAGAGTGAACAACAAGATGATACAGCCAAGAGCCAAACAGGTTACGGCTAAATCTTCGTCCAAATGATAGTTTTGCGCAATCACTAAAGTTGCAAATGAAGGGGGCATAGACATTTGCAAAACCATAGCTAATCGAGGCGCACCATCAACACCAAAAAACATCAATCCGGTTCCGACAACTAGTGGAGCTAATATCATTTTAATCAACAAACAAGTTGAGGCTTGTTTAAGCTTTCCTAGGGTTTGGAGTTCACTCAATTTAATCCCAATTAATACCAAGGCAATCCTAGTCACAGTCCAAGCCGCATTATATAAAGTTATTTCCACGGTATCAGGTAGAGGGACATAGCGAAATCCTAAGCCAAATAATAGGCTCCAAAACGCAGGATTATTTCGAGTAGCTTTAAAGACTCTTTGTAATATGGATTCTTGCTTTTGATCGCTGCTACCAAAGTAGGCAGCGAGGGCAACCCCAACCACATAAACCGCGATCGCCGATCCTAAGAGATCGTAGAATAACCCCCAGGCAATGTAGTCTACTCCCACTAACCCTAAAACCACAGGAATACCTAAATACCCAGTATTGCCACACATCATCGCCAGCATAAAGCTGCCTTGAGTCGATTGACTCCATTGACTATTAATCACAGTAATTTGAGGACCTTCTAGGGCTGGATTTAACCCTCTGGCAATGTCTCGTAAGCGCTCATCGCTCACCCCCAGATCAATCCAAGTCCAGGCAAAGGCTGCACCCACACCGACGGCAATCCAAGCGGTTAACGGCGCAATCCAAATTCCGCCGGAAAGATCCGTTTTGCGTAAAAATGCCACAATACTAATGGGTACACCAAACAAAAATAATCCTTTCCCTAAATAGGAACTACTGTTCTTGGGTAATAGGGTACTAATCAAAAATTTGCCGATACCCCATCCCAATAGTGTCCAGCCAATCAAAGGTAGATATAGCTTGAGTAAGTTTTCAACTAAGGGAGTCATGATCGCTTAAACTTTTGGTGGACATATCCATCTATACAGCCGTGAGACAACTGTACCGTAACTATTTAATTCGAGACTGGGAAGTTGGCGATCGCCAATCTGTTGCCACCCTAATCAGTTCTGTTTTAGCCGAATATGGTCTCAGTTGGGAACCCAAAGGAGCCGATTGCGATGCTCTAGAAGTCGAAAGTGCGTATTGGCGAACCGGCGGAGAATTTTGGGTGATTGAAGGCGATCGCCAACTGATAGGAACTGGAGGATATCATCCCATATCTAAAGGGTACAAAGCTGTAGAAATTCGCAAAATGTATTTATTACCCTCTGTACGCGGACAAGGACTTGGCTCTTTTCTCTTAAATACTTTAGAATCAAGGATTCAATCCCAAGGGTATCAAGAGATTTGGGTAGAAACAGCCTCCGTCCTCCAAGAAGCGATCGCCCTCTATGAAAGCAGGGGATACCAGAGAGCAACCGGAGTCGAAACCCCTCGCTGCGATCGGCTCTACATCAAAACCCTCTTGACCTAACTTAACATTTGCCCAGTACGCGATCCAGGACAATAATAAAGCTGTACACATACTCTGAAACATACGTTGCATGACTACAGCCGGACTCACCTCTAACCTCATTAACGGTATCCTCTCCATTAAACCCCTCGCCACCCTAGCCAAACACCAAGCCCGCAAAATGATCATTAAACGCGCCGAAAAAATTGGCGTTCCTTGGCGAGAAGAAGTCAAAACCCTGCAAACCATTGATTGGACTCCCCGACTACAAACGATCCAAAACCCCAACATCACCTACCCCGCCTATTACCTCCAACCCTTCCATGCTTACGAGCAAGGCGATCTCTGTTGGGAAGCCGCCTTAGAAGCAGAAGTCGCCGCCAAAGCAGTTCATGCCCATTTACAACGTTAACCGCGTTAGGCTATGGAGATATTGTACCTGTTAATAAATTTGCTATGACTTTAGCTATTTCAGAGGCGATTGTAGGGTTAATGTATCCATCTATTTTTATTGCTAGATTAGTAGGCCTGTATACAACACAAGCCAAAGCTAATGAAGACCACCCAAACATAGGCTAGGATGTCATAAGTATCACCCAAATCTTGTATAGGATTAGAGAGTGTCTACCAGAAGAGTATTCCCTACCCCCTAGCGCGAAGCAACGATCTATCCTATCTTATCCCTAGATCCGAGGGCAGTCTAAAGTCTAATTGGGTTTCACTCGCATCAACACTTGTCCGAACTCAATGGGTTGGGCATTTTCCACCAAAATTTCTACCACCTCTCCAGAAACTTCCGCCTCCAGTTCATTCATCAACTTCATCGCCTCAATAATACAGACTGTATCCCCTACCTGAACTCGATCGCCCACTTCCGTAAATGGAGCATCATCAGGAGTTGGAGCGCGATAGAATGTACCCACCATGGGCGATTTAATCTCTTCTAACTTTTGTTCTAGAGGAGGTGGAGACGCTTCACTTGTTGGAGGCGCTGCTGGAGAACTTGGTGTAGGTGGTGCCACTGCAGTTTGGACAACTGGGGGAGATACGGCAATCTGAGAAACATTGGTTACCGTTCCAGTTTCTCCCTTACGAACTGTCAACTCAAAGGCATCACTCTTTAACGTCAACTCCGCCACATCGGTTTGACTTACAGTAATAATTAACTCACGGAGTTCGTCAAAGTTCAAATTCACAGTTTCTTCACCCTTTCTCTAGTGTTTGGAATACAATCGTTTTAACCCGTTTGGTTAATGCCGTTACTTTTCTCGACCTAAGTACTCATCATTGCGGGTGTCAATTTTAACTTTTTCTCCAATGGAGATAAACAAAGGAACCATAACCGTTGCGCCGGTTTCCACGGTAGCGGGTTTCGTTCCTCCAGTGGCTGTATCTCCCTTCACACCCGGATCGGTTTCTGTAACTTCTAAAACGACAGAATTCGGTAATTCTACCTCTATCACTTTTTCGTCCCAAGTCAGGACATTCACTTCCATACCTTCCTTGAGATATTTAACACGATCGCCGATTTGGGATTCATTCAGGCGACTCTCTTCATAGGTCTCCATATCCATGAATACAAGCTGATCGGCATCTTTATAAGTATACTGCTTGGTTCGCTTCTCTAGGTTGGCTTGAGGAACTGTTTCTCCTGCGCGGAAGGTCCGCTCAACCACACTTCCTGTTTGGGCATTCTTCAGCTTCGTCCGCACAAAGGCAGATCCCTTACCTGGTTTAACGTGTAAGAACTCGATTACCCGCCATACACCGCCATCGAGTTCAATGGTCACGCCCGTTCTAAAATCGTTACTCGAAATCATAAAAACGCTGGGTCGATTTAGATTATGCAATCATTGGCATCCTATTTTAACCCCCGTTGGGCCTTTTGTTTAAGTTTGTTGGGGATGGGAGGATAGGGGGATGGGGAAGATTGCCTTTTGCCTCTTACCTATTCCCTATTCCCTACGTCGTGTATTCAGCGTTAATCTTGACGTAATCGTAGCTAAGATCGCATCCCCACGCTTTGGAGGTTCCCGGACCATTGCCGATGGAAACACCGATTTTAACGGTATCGGCTTGCAAATATGCACCTTGGGCAGCTTGTTTCATGTATGCGCTGGCAGCATCGCGGTTGAATGTAAGGGGTTGACCATTCTCTATCATCTTGAAGTCGCCTAACGTAATATTGAGGTTTTCTGCTTCAAAGTGGACTCCAGCACGACCGGCAGCAGCCGCAATTCTTCCCCAGTTGGGATCGCGGCCAAAAATGGCCGATTTGACAAGGGATGAGCCGACAATGGTTTTAGCTACTTGACTAGCCGCTTCTTCGTTATCTGCACCAGAGACTTCGACTTCGAGTAAACAGGTTGCACCTTCTCCATCACGGGCGATCGCCTTGGCCAAATATTGGCATACTGTTGTTAACATGGCTTCGAGTTTTTCGGCTTCCGGCCCCATGCTGGTAATGGCGGGAGTGCGAGATTGACCATTGGCTAGGGCAATCAAACTATCATTGGTGCTGGTATCGCCATCGACGGTAATTTGGTTAAAGCTGCGGTTCGCTGCTCGGCCGAGCATTTCTTGCCACAGATGAGGGGAAACTGTAGCATCACAGGTGACGAAGGCTAACAGGGTGGCCATATTGGGATGGATCATCCCAGACCCTTTGGCAATACCACCAACGCGGACGGGGCGATCGCCAAATTCGGCTTCTAGAGCGATCGTTTTTGGCACTAAATCCGTGGTCATAATGGCTTTAGCAGCGGTATCTGAGCCTTCACTCGATAAACTGGAGACCACTTGGGGAATACCAGAGCGCATGGCCTCCATTTTAATTCGCTGACCAATGACACCAGTAGACGCTAAAAGGATCGACTTCGGATCGATATTGAGAGCTGCGGCTAACAGCGATGCACTCTCTAGAGCATCATTCCATCCAGCTTCCCCTGTCGCTGCATTAGCTTGACCAGAGTTACAGAGAATGGCTTTAGCGCTCGCTTTTTTCTCCAAACGCTGACGACAGTAGTCTACACAAGCAGCACGGACTTGTACCGTGGTAAAGACTCCTGCGGCGATCGCTTCCACATCCGATACAATCAACGCTAAATCCGGTTGTCCTGAAGGCTTTAAACCTGCTGTAATGCCTGCGGCTTGATACCCCTTCGGTGCAGTGACTCCGCCTTCTATGACTTGCCAATCTGACATACCTGTAAATTCCCCTGCTGTCAATCGGTACGAAAGGCAATTATAGCGCTTTGCGCTGGTAATGGGTAATAGCAAGGCAATAGGCCATAAGCCATAGGAAGTAATCCCGCTCCCTTCGACTCCGCTCAGGGAGCGTCTGCGTCTGTGCGTCCCCTATTCCCTAAATTCCCCAAAAAAAATAAGGAGAGCCACAGGACTCTCCCTACCATCAGGGTGCATCTACTTATCATATTATTACATGGTAGGGGTGTGGGGTAAAACCCCTTTTTGTAATTTTTTGATGAAAAAATTGGGGCGTTTTAAGCCCCATTTTCGTACAAAAATCAGTGTTTTTTCTGATTCTATTTATTTCGATCCCTAGAAGATGAATTAATTCACGAAATATTCTTAAGCGTTATCTTGGATAAAACAACTGGTTTTCTGGTGAAATAGGGAGATTTAGAGTAATATACCAGCATTACTACGTAGATAACTACGGATCGGAGATCTTGGTGGTAATATCAAGAAATGATGAAGCTCAAGCATCTAACTGCTTGGCCAAGAGTTGGTTAGTTAACTTGGGATCGGCTCGACCTCCAGTTTTCTTCATCATTTGCCCTACAAAGAAACCTTTGAGCTTGGTTTTACCATTGCGGTACTGCTCCAGTTCCTTGGGATGAGCGGCTATTACTTCAGCAATCATGGCGTTGAGGGTTTCGGGATCGGAAATTTGGGTTAATCCCTTACTTTCAACTAATTTTTCCGGCGATCCACCTTTGGTAAGCAATTCCGGGAGCAGATCCTTGGCAATTTTCGAGCTAATGGTTTTGGCTTCAATGAGCTTGATCAACTCAGCTAAGGCTTCTGGACTGAGGGCAATTTCGGTGATTTTCACTTTCTCGGCATTGAGATAAGCCGCAATATCGCCCATAATCCAGTTTGCCGCCAGTTTGGGGGTTCCGCCAGCCGCGAGGGTTGCCTCGAAAAAGGTCGCGACGCTGCTATCATCGGTGATTACGCGAGCATCATAGGAGGATAAGCCTAACTCGGTTTCATAGCGATCGCGTTTTTGTGCGGGTAATTCGGGTAATTCTCCCTTCCATTGGGAGAGTCGATCCGCAGAAACCTGAATTGGGGGTAAATCCGGTTCAGGAAAATAGCGATAGTCGCTCGATCCTTCCTTACTCCGCATACTGATGGTGCGTTGCGCTCCTTCTTCCCACAGGCGAGTTTCTTGGAAAATGGGTTCTCCCGCTTCAATGGCTTCAATTTGCCGTTCAATTTCATAATCAATAGCTTTTTGAATGGCGGTAAAGGAGTTCATATTCTTAATTTCCACCTTCACGCCAAACTCTTTTTGTCCCACAGGACGCACGGAAATATTCACATCGCAACGCAGCGATCCTTCTTGCATATTGCCATCGCTAACGCCCAGATAGCGGACGATGCGGCGTAATTCTTGAGCATATTCAGCCGCTTCTTCGCCAGAGCGTAAGTCGGGTTCCGAGACAATTTCAATCAGAGGAACGCCTGCCCGATTGTAGTCTACCAGGGAAAATGTGGAACCAGAGAGGCGATCGCTACCCCTATGGACTAATTTTCCAGCATCCTCTTCCATGTGCAAGCGGGTAATGCCAATTTTTTTTCGTTGCGGTTTCCCCTCTTTATCCGCTAACTCAATTTCCAGCCACCCATGTTCGGCAATCGGCAGATCGTATTGAGAAATCTGATAATTTTTGGGCAGATCGGGATAAAAATATTGTTTGCGATCGAACTTGCTGTATTCGGCGATCGTGCAGTTCAGGGCTAAACCCGCTTTCACGGCATATTCTAAAACCTTCTGATTCAAAACGGGCAACACCCCCGGTAAACCCAAGCAAATGGGATCGATATTTGTGTTCGGTGTTGCACCAAAGGCTGTGGAGGAATAGGAGAAAATCTTGGTTTCCGTACTCAGTTGGCAGTGAGTTTCCAAACCAATAATCGCTTCATACTCGGTTTTTGCAGGTGCAGCAGTGGCCATAGGTGAAGTCTTCTTTTAAGTTCAGGTTAACTTCCATTATCGCCGATCTGTGGGGGATGAGGGATCTTTTTCATGGGTGTTGTAGATTAGCCCTCTTCTGTCACTCTCCGAGAATGAAGATAGAATAAAATAGAGTATCAATAGCTAAAAGCGAGATAGATCAATGGATGTAGAGTTACAGATCTTAAAACATTGTTCTTATTTATGGAGGGGATTTAATAAATTGATTAACGGTGTTAATCAATTTCAATCCTTTTATCCTTCCGGATAATTGGCAGATTTCCTATTCATTGAACTCGGAGAGTGACAGAAGAGGGATATTTTAGATTTTGATAACAAAATTTTAGATCCCTGGAAAAAGTTTTTGAGATTATTTGCTGATTGAGTGGGATTAGAAGCTATCAATTTATACTTTTTATAAACATTTTTTTGCCTGTTCTGATTCATGGGAAATAAATTGAGCAGGTCGGACATATTGATTCAAGATTCTCTCTATCCGATCTAGTCCAATTTCTTCCATGAAATCCACCCTTCTCTCCTCAACCAACAAATTCGTTTTTTCTATGTAGTTTCCAATTTTAGAGCCAAGTCTATCAATCCCTATATTAGGAACACCTAAAATGTCAGCTAAAATAATCGAGTGCAATCGATTTCCGAATTAGTCTAGATAAGGACTGGATTCTCAACAAATTCGTTGGACGATCTCGAATATTAACCGTCCCTCCTCCCAAAAAAATTCGATCGCTCTTGAGAATTAAGAGAAGTTTTTGTAACTTCGATAATTTTTCTTCACCATAAAAGGTGACTTTTTCATTATTTTTAGGGTAATAATCTTCTTTGCAGAGAATGAAGATATTAACGACATCAGATCGACAGGAAAAATAGTTACTGAGTTGCTTGACAAATAAATCATCTCCAATATTCCTCTGTCCATAATATCCCATCAGCAAAATATTCATGGATTTTCCTCGGTAAACTTTGTAGAATTATTATATCCCATCTTAAGAGAACTCTTTTGTTGCCCGACTGTCACGCTGAGACCCAATGATTAAAAACTCATACTATTCCAGGTTTCTGCGGCATCTGATATTGCTCGATCGACCGTTTTTTCGTCTAACATAGCGGCTTGTAGGTTGTCGTAAAGGGCTTGTTTTAATTCAGTTAATCCTTTCATCGCGGGAATTAAAACTTCTGCGGAGTCTAATTGTTGGGAGCTGATTAAGCGGGCAGTTTCTACGGGAGTGGATTGGGGAGTAGACTGAAGTTCACTTTGATACTCTTGTACGGATTCTACGGTAGAGGGTAAGACATTGGCGGCTTCGGTAAAAGCCAGTTGGTTTTCAGGGTTGGTGACGAAGAGGGCAAATTTGAGGGCGTTTTCGGGTTGATCGGTTTGACGAGGGATGACTACGTTCATGACGGCAACGTTGATTTTACCGGTATTTCCGGTGATTTGGGGAGAACTTTGGGTGACTTCGGCAATGGTGGGCGCGTTGGTGGAGATCGCATTCATAAATTCTGGGCCAGAGAATAATAGTGCCACTTCGCCAGCTTGGTATAATTCAATGGCTCGCCGATGTCCCTGGGTTAGCACTTCCCTGGGTAACCAGCCTTTTTGGTATAAATCCACCCAATATTGAAAGGCGGCTTTACCTTCCGGGGTGTTAAACGCAGCTTTGCCTTCCTCATCCACTAACGTTACACCCATTTGTACCATGGACTCTAGGACTTCCGAGGAATCTTCAGGGACAAAGGTGACAAAAAAGGCGAATTTTCCGGTTTTTTCTTTCACCTGTTGGGCGACTTGTGCCAACTGAGCATAGGTTTTCGGAGGTTCCGTAATGCCCGCTGCCTGTAAAATGGATTGATTATGTAGAGTAATACGGGTGGTGAGATACCAGGGTAAACCAAATGTCATCTCATTGAGGGTATTGGCTTTCCAAATACCAGGTAAATAGAGAGAGCGATCGCCCTCACTAATACGCTCCTCCAGGGGTAACCACGCTTGACGAGCCGCCAACGTAGAAGCAAAATTGGGATTCAGGTTCACTACATCCGGAGCCGTTTGTGCTGCCACAGCCGTTAAAATTTTACTCTCCATTGCTGCCCAAGGCACATCCACCCAACGGATGGTTATGTCTGGATTTTCAGCCTCAAACTCGGCAATCAAATCATTGAAATAATCCGTAAACTTAGGTTGTAATTGCATCGTCCAAAATTCCACTTCCCCGGAAGCAGAATCCTTGGGTTGGGGCGTGCCACAACTCATAAGCCAAGTCAGACAAAAGGCGATCGCCATCCATACCCAAAACGACTTGCGACGAAGAGAAAACATCATACACCAACCTAAATAGGAGAAGCTCTAATTATCAAGCATCCAAGCTCAATAATCAATTGACCGATACATTAAGCCACAATTTAAGCTATAACAGGAATATTACAAACCTCTTCTTGAATCAAGAGGCGATCGCCCGACTCCAGATTAGGTTCAGGACTGTTGACTAAATGTTTAGATCATCAACTATGTACAGCTTAGTCTAAGTCTGTCATAGTTGGTCTAAAGTTTTTCAGAACGGAAGCTACTGCTGTGAATCTTCTTGACAACCTCAAAGGTTTATTATCTAAACGGCCAAAAGGGATTGGAGTTGAACTGACTCCAGAACAGATTAATATTGTTCAAGTCCTGAAAAAGGGTCAAGCATACAAACTTCAATCCTTCCACTCCATAGAAGTGCCAGAAGGTATCTATGAAGATGGACAGATTTTAGATGCTCCCGCGATGGCAGAACTGATTCAAAGCTGTCTGGAGGAAAATAAAATTACCGTAAAAAATGCCGCTTCTGCGGTATCTGGACGAGAAGCAGTAACCCGCCTGATCCCTGTCCCGGCTGAGTTAGATGATAATGAACTGCGGGAAATGGTACTAAACCAGGAAGCCGGATTATACCTGCCTTTCCCGCGAGAAGAAGCAGATGTAGATTACCAGAAACTCGATCTGATGGTCGATGATGATGGTATTGAAAAGGTCCGGGTTTTATTAGTAGCGACGCGCAAAGAGGTCACCGATAATTATATTAATACCTTTGAACAGGCTGGGTTACGTCTGGATGTCTTAGAAATTAGTAGCTTTTCTCTGATTCGTACCATTCGCGAAGAATTGCGACACTTTGCCCTAGGGGAAGCTGTGGCGATCGCTAATATAGAATTTGAAGGCACAGAAATTGCGATCGTTGTGGATGGAGTACCCCAATTTTCCCGTACCGTTCCCATCGGCACCAGCCAGATCCAAAATGCCCTCTGTCAAGCGATGAACCTGCCCCCATCCCGGAACCCCGAAATTCTCCAAGGAATGACCATTCCCCTAACTCCCGTAGATAGTGTACAAACCGGTATGACTGGCTCCAACCCTGGCGCGGCTGCTATGGTAAGAGTATTGGGAGAATTGGCCGATGAACTGCGCCGATCCATTGACTTTTATGTAAACCAAGGGGAAAACCAAGAAGTCGCCCAACTCCTGCTCGCCGGGAGTGGGGCGGGAATTGGTCAATTAGATGAATTTTTAACTCAAAGGCTCAGTGTTCCCACATCCCAAGTCGATCCCATTGAAGCACTGTCGTTGGAAATAGACCAGGAAATCCCCCCTGCCCAACGGCCTGGATTGGGTATCGCCTTGGGCCTAGGCTTACGATATGTGATATAGAGGAAAACACCCATGTATGGACTCGATATTAATTTTCTTAAGGATAGACCCGGATATTTAGAGACTCCCGCAACCAACCCAAAAGGAGGGGGAGGCAGTAGTACTAGTCCCACGAATGCAATTCCCATTATCGCCGGTTTGGTCGTAGGGGCAGCCGCTGTGGGTGGAAGCTTGGGGGTAAAACTATTCGTTATTGACCCGCAAAATGCCGATCTGCAAGCTCAATTAGATGGAATTAACGCTAATATTGAACAACAAGAGGCGAAAACCCAGGAAATTGGGGCAATACAAGCCCAAACTGATGCCATTCGTACCCAAACCCTGGCCCTGGCAACGGTGTTTAACCAGATTAAACCCTGGTCAGCTCTGCTGCAAGAAATCCGCGATCGCGCTCCGGCAAGCATTCAGATTAGTAGTGTTGAACAAATCGAGTTTGAACTGCCCGATCCTAATCCCCCCGAAGAAGCACCAGACGCAACCATCAATATTAAAGGGCTACAAATTCAGGGAAGCGCCCGCAGCTATGATGATGTGAACGATTTTATGCTACTGCTGAAAAACTCCGATTTTTTAGCTGGCGAAAAAACTAAACTCCTTCGTGCCAACCTGGAAGCAAACAACACTCAAGTCGAAGTACCAGAAGGTAGCGATTTAGAAGTTAGCCTTCCAGATGTGGTTGCCTTTAACATTGAAACGCCCTTATCCGATAAAGGGGCATCAGAATTAATGGCCCAACTAGAAAGTAAAGGAGCCATTGGCTTAGTCAGTCGGATTGAAACATTAAGAGAAAAAGGAATTTTAGAATAATGACACTAGCAGGAGATTTAGGAACAGTCGGGGCTGAAGACGAAGGCAAAGGTGGCAGTCCAATTAATCTATTTATTGGCATTGGCATTGGTGTAGTGGGCTTAGGAATAGCTGCATTCTTAGCCTATAGCCAAGTGCTGCCTGCCATGGAGAAAAATAAAGAACTGCAAGCCGAGGTTAATGATAAACAAATTCAGGTTAGACAAGAGCAAGAATTGCAAAATCAGCTTCTGGCAGCCCAAGAAGATCAAGAATTAGCCAAGCAGCAAAGCCAAGATGTGGCGACCCTATTTGCAGATGATGCTGCTCTGGATACTCTACTGCTCGATATTAACCGCATTCTTAAGGAGCGAGGGGTGGAGTTAATGCAGTTTGAGCCAGATTCTCAAGGCATACAATTAGTAGAAGATGGTTCATTAGGGACAGCAGTTGATGGTAAGCTCAGAAGCCAGGGTTACCGCCTCCAATTTTCGGGAACGTTCGATCAGACTCGTTTGGTATTACTCAATCTTGAGCGCCTGCAACCCTTATTAGTGGTAGATTCCATGAGAGTCACGGTTGATCCATCTTCCCAAGAGGTGTTATATCAAGGGGGGAGTTTAGTCGCCCAGAATGCACCTAAACTAATGACAGAAATGGAAATCAAGGCTCTGCTTCCTGCCGAACTCCCCCCCCCACCGCCACCGGAAGCTGAAGCTGAAGCCGCCCCTGAAGGTTAAAACGACCAGTTGTAGGGGTGAAAACTGTTTCTCCCCTATAGCATGGTGCGTAGATCTTCAAATAAGCGGTGAGCTTCTTCAATTTCAAAATTTTCGAGTCGCTCTTCAAGTCGGTGAATTTTCGGTTCTAGGGGCGTATCGATCGCCTCCTGTTTCAACGTATCGACTAACGAGATCGCCTCAATCAAATCAGTCTCGAGTAAATCCAGAATCTGACTAATCAACTGGGCAATGCGCTCCTGGTTCCACTGCTTCTGCTCCTGCTCCTGGACAGTATCGGGTAAATGTTTAATACCCTCTAATACCTGATCTAAGGCTTCGAGTAATCTCGCCTGACTAGCTTGCAACTGTTCAATATTGAGAGCATCTAACCTTAATATCTCTTCGACCTTCACTGCCCAGACATATACTCGATTAGCTCCAATATTACCTGCTGCTCCTTTTAAACCATGAACCTGCTCTTGTGCAGGTAACCAATCTTGGCGGCCGATCGTCGCCTTGAAATATAAGCCAAAGTCCTGGTAGTGCTGATAAAATAACTTCAGTAATCCTTGATACCCTTGCCAGTTCCCTTGCATACGGGATAAACCAGCTTCCAGATTAATCCCCGGTACAGAGGGATAAACGGGTCTATCCTTTTCCTCCTCAGCCATATGCTCTATTTGCTCTTTGCTCTCCTCTGGTGCCGTATACATTCCTGGAGCAATCCAGCGCAGGAGAGCTGAATATAAGGCTCCGGGATTCACGGGTTTTGCGACATGATCGTTCATACCTGCGGCTAAACTTTTAGCCCGATCGCCATCCATCGCATGGGCAGTCATCGCTACAATCGGCACAGTCGCAAATCGTTCTGTTTCTAAAATCCCTTCCTCTGCCATGGAGCGAATCTCTCTAGTGGCGGTTAATCCATCAACTTCAGGCATCCGAATATCCATCAAAATTAGATCGAAAGCGTGCGATCGCACCTTCGCGATTGCCTCTTTACCATCGATCGCCCACTCCACCTTCAGCCCTACACTCTGCAACAGTTCCCGTGCAATTAACGAATTCACCTCATTATCTTCAACCAACAAAACCTGAGCGCCCTGGATCTGTTTGAGTTGTTCATCCAAAGCAGAAGAGGACGCGATCGATAGATTTTGATTAAAAGGGATGTTGTACCCTAAAACCAAAAGAATCGTCTCCAATAATTGCGAGCGATTAATGGGTTTGGTGACCAACACCTTCGGATCTAACCAGGGAGCCGTTTCTAGAATACGCTCTTCCGTATGAGCTGTCACCATTAACATGTGGGCAATACCCGCCAAAAGGGGATCGGCTTTGATCCGTCTTAAGGTTTCCAAACCATTCATGTTGGGCATATAAGCATCAATTAAGATTAGATCAAATGGAGCTAAGTCCCTTGCTGCTTCTAAAGAGGCGATCGCTTCCCCTCCAGAACCCACTGCCATTGCTTCCAAGCCAAAAGAATGTAAGATCTTCACGAGCATCTCCCTAGAGAAGGGATGATCGTCAACGACTAAAGCCTTTGAACCCGCTAAATTAGGAATCTCTAGGGATTGAGAGTAATCCCCTAAAGCACACAGATACGGAAATTCCAATTCAAAGGAAAAGGTCGTGCCTTGATTAACCTCACTTTTAACCTCAATCATACCTCCCATCAATGTTACCAGACGTTTGCAAATCGCTAATCCTAACCCAGTGCCCTGATATTTGCGACTAATGGATGCATCTGCTTGAGTAAAGGCTTCAAACAGGGTATCAAGCTGATCTGAGGTTAAACCGATACCGGTATCATTGACTTCAAATTTAAGCTTGACCAACCTTTCCCTTAAGGCCAAGGTCTCAATGCTAATCATTACACAGCCTTTTTCAGTAAATTTTACCGCATTACTGGTAAAATTAATCAGGACTTGGCTCAACCGCAGAAAATCCCCTATCACATAACTGGGGACATTACTATTGACCTCAAACAACAGATCTAAACCCTTTTCTTTTGCCTTAAATGAAAACAGATTATATAAGTTATCTAAAATTGATTCTAATTGAAAGGGGGCATACTCTAACTGCATTTTCCCTGCTTCAATCTTAGAGAAATCCAAGATATCATTGAGGATAGACAACAAAGAATGAGCGGAACTCTGAATCCTTTTTAGATAGTCTTTTTGCTCCTCATTTAAATCCGTTTTTAGAATCAAATGAGTCAGACCTAAAACTCCATTCATAGGGGTGCGAATCTCATGACTCATCAAAGCCAAAAACTCACTTTTGGCACGATTAGCATATTCGGCAGCTTCTTTAGCTTCTTGTAGTTCTTGTTCCGCTAATTTGTGTTTGGTAATATCTACAGACATGCCAATCATGCGGATGGGTTGTCCCTCTTGATCGCACACCACTGTAGCATTCACTTGAAACCAATGCCAGAATGGATTGATAAGATTAGGATCGGCACAGACTCGATGTTCAATTTGGAAAGAACTCCGTTCCTCAGTCGCCTTTTGATTGGCGTACTTGAGCCTCTCAACATCATCAGGATGAATCAGGGCGAGGGATCGATCGTAGTCCATTTCTACGGGCATATCTTGATTAAGAGTGGAAGAAAAGTATATGCTTTTCGTTCGTAAATCTTGTTGCCAGGCGATCGCCCCAGAGACCTCTAATGCTAACAATAATTGGGTTTCCCTTTCTTGTAAGGCTAGTTCAGCTAGTTTCCGAGCGGTGATATCAAAGCGAATAGTCAAATATTGAAAGACCTTGCCTTGGCCATTAACGAAGGGCACAATGGTACTCGATACCCAATATAATTGGCCATTTTTAGCGCGATTACAAATTTCTCCATTCCAAATTTCACCCTGGCTAATGGTACACCACAGATCTTGGAAAAAGGCTGCATTATGGTGACCTGAGTTAATGACCCGATGGGTTTTGCCGATCAGTTCCTGTTGTGAGTAACCTGATAGGGAACAGAATTGGTCATTGACATAAGTAATGATTCCTTGAGCATCAGTAATGGCTACAAGGGCAGATTGATCTAGGGCTTCCTTAAAAGTCGATAACTCACCAATCAGCTCTTGTCGTTCTAGCTCGGCTTGTTTGCGGGCTGTAATCTCTCGGAAAATTCCCTGAATCAAGGTTTCTCCTTCGATGGTAATAACAGACGTTGAAACATCAACAGGGACGAGATCGCCAGTTTCAGATTCGCACTCTATATCCAATAATTGATCAATGTCCTGATTGGCGATCGCCTGAAATGCCTCTTGCATCTCTGATAATCTCTCTGGTGGAAACACATCACTCCAGTGCATTTGACAGAAAGTTTCCCGACTATAACCGAATAATTGTTGTGCCTTAATATTGACTTCCTGAATGTTGCCCTGTCGATTCGTTAACACAATAGCATCACCAGCTCCATCCATCAGCGCTCGATAGCGAGCTTCCCGATCCTTCAAGGCAGCAGTGCGCTCGATCACTTTATTTTCCAGTTGCTGATTAAGTTCTTCGAGCAGGCGACTGGCTCGTTGGCGTTCGAGTTCTGCCCCTGCACGAGCTGCAAACACTCTGAGGATCTGTTCTGCCCATTGAGGATTTTGCAGAGGTTGGGTATCTAAAATACAAAGGCTACCGATCGCTTCTCCCTGAGCATTATAGATGGCAATTCCCAAATAGCTTTCAGCACCTAGCACTCCTAAATCGGGATCGTCAGGAAAATGTTCCTTAACCGCATTAATACAAACATAAACTCCCCGATCAAGAGCTTGTTCGCAAGGAGTATTAGCGATCGGATAACTAAATTGGGTGTGCCATTGACCTTTCCCCCAAAAGGCTAAAGTAGAAAGCCGATCTCCCACAATTTCTGACACTAGAGCATAGGCAACATTCAGGGCTTTACTAATATATTTCACTAAGGCAGGGAAAAAATTGTCTCCTGTGGTTGCTGCGGTTCCAACCACCAGATTATCTAACGCTCTTTGGGCTTGTTTTCGTTGGGTAATATCTTGCATCAACCCCAACACATGGGTTGTCCCTTCTTCACCCTGGAGTAAAGAGGTTGAGATAGCGATTATTCGTTTCGATCCATCTTTATGTTCAATTTCCCATTCTTCCGCCATCAGGTTATGTCCGTCTCGCATCTGCTCCATTCGGGCGATCGCCTGCTGTTGAATCTCTGGGTCAGGATATAAACTCTGGTACCAGCCTAATCGATTGATTTCGTCTAAACTATAGCCAGTAATCCGTTCTATTTGCTGATTCCAGACGGTAAATCGTACAAAGGGAAATTCTTCTATGTTATGACAAACACATAAGCCTTCCGCCATTTGATCTAAAATTTGCCCAGAAAAACGGTTTTCTTGTTCTACACGCAATTCGGCTGATTTGCGATCGCTAATATCGATGATACTCCCGACATAACCCACCACTTCCCCAGTATGATCTCGCTCAACCACCAATTGTCCATACACCCAGATTATACGTCCATCGGAATGTTGCAGGCGGTACTCTAACTGACAAGGGCTATGGTTTTCCATGGCTTGTGTCCAAGTATTTCTCACCCAGGGACGATCCTCTGGATGTATCACGTATAGCCATTTATCTCCCAAGGCTTGCTCTAGGGAAACTCCCGTCAGGGCAGACCATTTACTATTGACATAAATACACTGGCCGGATTGATCCGTGCGAAAAATACCCACAGGAATTGCTTCTGCTAGACTCGCGTAGCGTTGCTCACTTTCGCGCAGACGATTTTGGGCTTCTTCTTTCTCCCGGAGTTCTTGTTGTAGCTTTTCGTGGGTCGTTGCCTGTTGAATGGCAATCTCCAATTGCACCGCTAAAGTTTGCAATAGCTTCACTTCCGACGGTTTCCATTGCCGGGGTTGGACGCTTTCGCTGACATTGAGCCAACCCCACAATTCACGGCTACCACAATATAGAGGGATGAGGATTTGCGATCGGATCTGCAAATCTCTCAACTGTTGGCGATAACATTCTGGAATGGGGATCATCTCAATATCGGCGATCGCTCCAATATCTTCAGGATCATAAGACTGATTGATTTGTTCTGGACAACAGCCCAACATCCTTTCTCCCAAGTGAGAGGATTGTCCTTGATCAATCGATTCAGCGACTACTAGCACTTCCCCATGGGGTTGCCAGTGCCAAATCTGCACCCGATCTGACTCCAGTAAGGGTCTAACCTGTGCCACCGTCGTTTGCAAAATGGTTTCTAAACTCAGAGAAGAGCGAATCTGAGCGGCGACATCGGCAATTAATTTTTCCCGCTCTAATTCAGCATTTCGAGCTTCGAGTAAAGCTATCCTCTGTGCTTCAAGGTGCATTACTTCTTGCTCCAAATCTTCAGCTAATTTATACAGTTCTAGAGGATTGAGCGCTTCCAATAGATTCGTTTCTGTGATAATTCCACAGAGTTTTCCTTCAGAAGAGGTGACGACGACACGCCGAATCGAATACTTCTCCATCAATTGCTGAACAGATAATAGGGAGTCCCTTGGTTGCACGGTAAACACGGGATGACTCATCACCTTCTCGGCGATCGCCCGTTCCAAATCGACTCCCAAAGCATGAAATTGCACCAAATCATGCTCCGTGATAATGCCGACAGGAAATCCTTTCTCGGAGATCGCCACACAACTAATCGAATGCTTGGCCATCACTTGGGCTATATGCAAGAGGGAATCCTGGGGACTCAAGCAAATTACCTGCTGTGTCATTACTTCTTGTACCAGACACAAGCGCAATAAATCTATCGGTCCAGATAGTTGTCTCAGACTCTCATCTGTTACCAATCCAACCAGGTTCTCTTGAGGGTCAACAATCGGTAGATGGCGAATGTGATGCTCTTTGAGTAAATTAATCCCGCCAAATAAATCCATGAACTCTTCCTCTTTCAAGGTAATCACTGGATGGGTCATCACTGCTCCTAGGGTGAGTTGGTCTAGGGGTTGTTCTTGAGCTAATAGGCGTACTAGATCTTGTTCAGTGATAATGCCGATAACTTTCTTGTTTAATGTAATAATAACACAACTGGAGGCCGATTGAATATACGGGTTCTCCGCAACTCTCTGGTTGCCTTGAGTCAAGTTACAATTGCTATGAACAGTACTCATTTTTGCGATCGCTTCCCTCACCAAAGTATCGGTTGATGCGACCAGAGGTTTCCGGACAATAGCACGGTAACCCTCACCTCGTTTAGTCAGGATTGTCGGATTTAAAAACATGGCTCATATCAATTAAAAATTAAAAAAATTAAAAATTAAAAATGGCTCTGGGTTGAGGCCAGTTGACCCACTGCGAGACGAATACAGGATCGTACGTCATCCTATCTCTCCTATCTCTGCTCTCATAGATTAACTGAACCCAGTCAATAGTGCCATACGAAGAAACTTTATCATTCAGTACAAGTTCCCCGTAATCATTTAATTATTAATCGTTAATCGTTAATTATTTAATGGGGAGCGTAATCTTAAAAATCGAGCCATGGGGTTTATTATTACTCACCTGAATGTTCCCCCCATGGGCCTCTACGACCAACTTACAAAACGCTAGACCTAATCCAATTTGTGAAATATCGGGTAAAATATTGCCAATTTCGTACTTCTCAAAAATTTTCTCTTTTAAAGACTCTGGAACTCCAGGACCTCTATCCAGGACTTCTAACGCGATAGGCCCAGAAACGGGAGCATTTAAGTGAATAATAATTTGGCTATCGACAGGCGAAAACTTAATGGCATTGGAGAGTAAGTTATCTAATACCCGATGGATCATCGCTTCATCAATAGCAATCATGCTTCTGGGTTCTTCTGAGTAGAGGGTAATTAGGATTTGATTTCTATTAGCAGCAATCTCCTCAAAATTAGAAACGGCTGAAGCCACCAGGACAGCTAGATCCATTTCTTGTAAGTTCAGGCGAACTTTCCCCGATTCTAAAAGAGAAATTTTCAATAAATCATCAATTAAAACTTGCAGTGCTTGGGCTGAATGATAGATTCTATCGAGTTTATCTTTTTGTTTTTCTGGGCTATACTCCCGACTTCTGAGCAGTTCTAACCCAAATAAGACACTGCCTAGAGGGTTTCGCAAATCATGCACTACCATTTTTACCATATCTTCCCGTAGTTTGAGCAGGCTTTCTAGCTCGTCATACTGCTGCTTAATTCGGAGCATGGAGGAGATACGAGCGCGAAGTTCCATCCCATTTACCGGTTTGCTGATAAAGTCGTCTGCTCCTGCATTCAAACAACGGGCGAGGTCTGATTTTTCACTTAATGCCGTGATCATAATAATGGGCACAACTTTCCATTTAGCCAGAGATTTAATCTGCCGACAAACTTCAATCCCATCAATTCCAGGCATCATCACATCCAGGAGAATCAGGCCTGGATTGTAGGTTTCTAGAGAAGTGAGGGCTTCTTGACCATTGGCCGCATAATAGAGGTTGTAGTCCTGGTTACTCAATAGGGTTTCAATAACATCAAAATTATCGGGTTCATCATCAACAATTAAAATAGAAGACTCATTGATCTGATTCATCTGTTTATTTACCCTATGTCTGGTCTAGATTAGGTGACAACTCCCCACTCCGATCTAGCCTAGTGCCTTGAGCACGGCTTCGCCAATGGTAGAGTGCTGGATTCTCCATCTAGTTTTTAGATCGAGAGGTCCCGTTTCTGAGTGAGGCTTTGCCCAGCTCTACTTCCTTAATCAAGATCCCAGAATTAACACCTTATTGCCCTATAGTCATTTTCCCGGTCTACCGCAGCTCTATGCGCCACTCCTTGAAATTAGATTTCGTTATGCAAGGCTCTCTGTTATGCCTGCGTCGCGGGTAGATGATTGACTAGATCTATTGTACTCTATACAGTAAAGAAGAGTACCCCTTTATTTTTTTGGCTTTCATCCCGACGTTAACTATTGGGGTACAATGTGCTGCTCTCCGGCTGTTTAAGCAAAAAGCTCCTCTATGAGAGTAACCAATTGTTTGAGTTTAACCGGTTTACTCAGGTATTCATTGGCTCCTGCTTCTAGGGTTCGATCGCGATCGCCCTCCATCGCTAAAGCAGTTAAAGCAATAATCGGAATATCCACCAACTGAAGATCCTGACGGATTTTCTTGATCGCTTCTAAACCATCCATTTCTGGCATCTGAATATCCATTAAAATAATATCGGGCTGTTCTGACGCAGCTAAAGCAACCCCTTCTAAGCCATTTCTACCAATGCACAGTTGATAGCCTTTCACGTTTAAGTAACTCGATAGAGTCGTAATATTCGCGTCGTTATCATCGACGAGCAAGATTAACGGCGATCGCGCCGCAGTAGAAGCGTGAGCCTCTTGAAACCTATCCGGTTCCGTGGATGGGTTGGTTTCTATAGAGGGCAGTTCCAGACAAGGCAGATCTATACTGACACAAGTCCCGCAATCTACTTTACTCCTCACCACTACTTTACCCCCATGAAGTTCCACAATCTGCTTCACTAAAGTTAAACCCAATCCTGTCCCGGTATACTTTCGATTTAAGGCACTATCGATTTGCACAAAGGGCTTAAAGAGTTTTTCTAGGTTTTCTGGCGCAATCCCAATTCCCGTATCGCTGATACCAATGCGTAGATAATGATGAATCGTGAATCCCGGATCTTGGCGATCGGAGTCCCCTTCTGCATAAAATGCATTTACATTGCGAATTTCCGGAAAACACAGAGGTTCTTCCTGACTCAAGGAATGCCGACTCACTACTTTGAGCGTAATTTTGCCTCCGTCCGGAGTGAATTTCACCGCATTATTGAGCAAGTTAATTAATACTTGGCGAATACGGCGCTCATCGACCCAAAGATCGGGTAAATTCTTGGCGATCTGGGTTTCTAGAAAAATGCCTTTTTTCAGAGCTTGTTGTTTGACAAATGCCAGACTAGAGGTACATAGGGGGGCAACTGGGACACGACGGTATTCTAGTTCTATTTGCCCTGATTCGATTTTAGCGACATCCAGAATATCGTTAATTAGCTCTAGTAGATGGGAACCACTACGCTCAATAGTTTGTATTGCTTTGAGCTGTCGTTCATTAATTTCGCCAAAGATTTGCTCTTGCAGTCCTTCCGTCATTCCCAGGATGGCATTGAGAGGAGTGCGAAGTTCGTGACTCATATTGGCCAGGAATTCATCTTTGAGTTGAGTGGCGCGGGCGAGTTCTTGGTTGGTTTTTAGAAGTTGTTGTTCAGCCGCTTGGCGATCGCTAATATCTCGACACACACAAATTAAGTACCCATTGTCCGTGAGAGTAAGGGAGAGTTCTTGGGCAAAAGGTTCACCTTGCCGTAGAGCAACGGTAGTGCCTCGCCATTGGTGTTTCACGTCCAGGACAGGAAAGACTTGCTCTTCAAAGAATTGGATTTGTTCGGGAGCGTAGAGCTTGCGCCAAGTTTGTCCGAGCAATTCTTGGGGATCAGTAAAGTTAAAGAGGCTCAGGTGAGCTTGGTTGATAAAGATATAGCGATCATCTTTGAGAATCGCTATCCCATCGATCGCCGCTTCAATGGCTGCCATCTGGGGTTCCAGTTGGGCTTGCGCCTGTTTGCGATCGGTAATATCTTGACAGACACAAATGAGTGTCCCATCGCCCGTGAGCGTCAGGGAGAGATATTCATTAAAGGTCGATCCATCTTTACGAGTGGCTATTGCCTCCCCTCTCCAAGACCCTTGTTCGAGGAGTACGGGAAATATTTCTTCCTCAAAGCGTTTCAGTTCTTGCTCAGAATACAAGATTCTCCAGCTCTTGCCGATTAGCTCTTCGGGCCCATCATAGCCAAACATCTGTACATGGGAACGGTTCAAATATTCGTAGTAATCTCCCTTCAGAAGGGCAATACCATCTACCGCAGCCTCAATGCTGGCCAGTTGCCGAGCATTTTCCTGTTCCGTTTCTTCTCGCTTGCGCTGTAGGCGATAGCCTTGGATGAGGTTACTACAGGTACTCAGAAAAGGTTCTAATTCTTCTACGATCTGGCGATCGTAGCCCTGGGTTCGATTGGCCATCCCCACCATTCCCACGAGAGTCGATCCACTGTAAAAGGGCAGACCTAAAAAGGTCTTCACGGGGGGATGACCATCGGGAATGCCGCAGTGCTGGGGGTCGGTGTTGGGACTATTGGTCATTACCGGTTTTCCGGTCATCACCACAGCCCCAAACAGGGTATTGATATGCTCCAATTCTGGAGTAGCTTGATCCCAAACCCCATTGCTCATACTGTAGGTTTTTAGGTAAGGAACGCCACGAATTTTTAGCAAGATTTCATTACATTCAGGACGCTTATCCTGCTGCTCCCTGAGCGAAGTCGAAGGGAGGATAGAACTGTTCTGATCCTGACAGCGCACTTCACCGATAAAACCATATTCACTCTTCGTCAGTTCAAGTAAGTTAGAAAGGAGTCCTTCAAAAATAGTTAACCGATTACCAGCCGTGATAAATTGCGCCTGGGCTGTGCTGATGGCATTGAGCAGTTGGTTACTGCGTGAGAGCGCCATTTCTACTTGTTTGCGATCGCTAATATCAACCCGAATCGCCAGATATTGAAAGGGTTTTCCCCGGGCATCCAGGAAGGGAATAATCGTGGTATCGACCCAATACAGGCGACCGTTTTTGGCTCGGTTGCACACTTCTGCGCGCCAAACCTCTCCTTTGGCGATGGTTTGCCACAGGTTTTGGAAAAATTCGGGGGGATGGAATCCGGATTTAATCAGGCGGTGGGTTTGACCCAGGATTTCGGCTTGGGTATAGCCAGAAATTTCACAGAAGCGATCATTTACATAATTGATGACTCCTTTCGCATCAGTAATAGCCACGATCGCCGCTTGATCCAATGCCAACTTAAAGTTTGCCAATTCTTGCATCAAGGCTTGACGGTGTTGGGAGTCAATTTTGATTTGGGTGATATCTCGATTAATACCGATCATTCGTTGGGGTTTTCCCTGCCCATCTTGCTCCACAATCGCCGTAGCATATACCCAGCGCATGGTACCATCAGGATGCAAAATCCGAAATTCAGTATTAAACTGTTTTTCTCCCCTCAAGGCTGCTTGCACAGCTTCGATGGCTTTTGGGGCATCTTCTGGATGGAGGGAATTTTGCCAAAGTTCAACCGTATTCCTGCTATTCGAGGGGTCTAAACCATAGAGACTATACATTCTCCGATCCCAGGTGAGAACATTATGGGTCACATCCCATTCCCAGATCCCGATCTGAGCCGATGAAACCGCTATCTCTAGGCGCTCCGATAAATTATGTAGGGCTAAAGTTCGCTCTTCTACACGCTCTTCCAGTTTTTGGTTCAGGTGCTGTAGTTCTAATTGGGTATTGCGGAGATCAGTAATATCTTGTACCGTTCCTTGGGAGAGAATGGGATGATTCTGGGCATCATAAAAGGTTTCACATTGTTCTTGCAAATATTTGATCCGCCCATCGGCAAACAGCAGTCGGTGCGTAATATTGTAGGGTTGGTAATTTTTTAGGTGTTGAGAGTAGGCTTGGTTGACCTTTTCTCGATCTTCTGGGTGAATCTGGTTGAGAAAGTCTTCATAGGAGGGTTCACCATTTTGGGGGGTAATCTCAAAGATGCGAAAGACTTCATCCGAGCAAGACCAGTGATTGTTGAGTAGATTGAATTGCCAATTTCCTATCTGGGATTTTTTTTGTGCTTCTTGATACTGTTGTTGGGTTTGTTGCAGTTGGGTTTCTATGTGTTTGCGATCGCTAATATCTGTAATGCTTCCCACATAACCCATTACCTCTCCATAACTATTGCGCTCTATTGTAGATTGGCTGTAAACCCAGAAGGTACTGCCATCAGGGCGTTGAAGACGGTATTCTAATGCACAAGCACACTGATTTTCGATGGCGTTGACCCAAGCCCTAAGCACCCGTTCCCGGTCGTCTGGATAGAGGAGCCGCATCCATCCATCCCCCATGGCATCAGCTTCCGAGAGTCTTGTTAATATAGACCAGCGACGATTAACATATGTGTATTTACCCTTCTTGTCTGTGCAAAAAATACCAATAGAAAGGCTTTCCGCGAGACTCACGTATTGTTGCTGACTTTCCTTCAGTAAGCGTTCTGCCTGTTGTCGTGCCCTCAGTTCTAGAGTGAATTTTTGGTGCGTATTGGCATGTTGGATGGCGATCGCCAGTTGGACCCCAATGTCTTCTAAAAGGGCAACCTCGTCCTCCGTCCAGTCTCGATAGTCTCCACATTGATGAGTCATTAACAATCCCCAAGGTTGATCGTCTAAAATTATGGGGATAACCAAATTAGACTTCACTTGATAGGGATCTAATCCCTTCAGAGGGGAGGAGCTATCTCCCGCCGTTTGATCTCGAAAACAAGAGGGTGCGATCGCATGTCCCAGGGCTGATGGCCAGCGAGGATCGACAGATTCGGCAATAATATGTCCATGACCATCACTTTGAAATTGGCATACCACCGCGCGATCGCACGCGAACAACCGTCTAATCTCCCCCATAGCCCCCTCTAAAACTTCTTGTAGATTCAGGGATTGACCCATCCGCCTAGCAATATCGGCCACAACTTTCTCTCGTTCCCGTTGCGCTTCTAAATTGTTAACTTTACGTTCTAAAACTTCCACTAACTTGTAGATTTCTAGGGGATTCAGAGCTTGTAAGAGATTGCTTTGAGTGACTATTCCCAGCAGTTCCCCTTGCACTCCGGTCACCACCAGGTGCTGAGTAAAATATTGCTCCATAATTTTCTGCACTGCCCACAGAGAGTCTTGGGGTTTAACCGCAAAAATGGGACTGCTCATTAAACTAGAAGCCGTATAGTCTTGCAGATGAGGATAAAAGCTATGAAATTGAACCAGGTCTCGCTCAGTAATGATACCTACTGGAACAGCTAGGGAACCTGTAGCGGTGGGACGAGTTTGAATCATCACGACAGAGCTAATCTGGTGGTTAGCCATTAATTGGGAAATTTGGAAGAGGGATGCCTCAGGGGTTGTGCAAATCACATCGGCACTCATCACTTCTTGTACTTCTCGCAGACGCAACAGATCCATGGGGCGCGAGATCTGGAGTAAACTTTCATGGGTAACTAATCCCACCAAGTTCTCTTGAGCATCAAGGATGGGGAGATGGCGAATATGGTGTTGTCTGAACAAATTAATGGCAAAAAATAGGTCAGTGAAGTCGTCCTCTTTGAGGGCGATCGCTAAAGGACTCATGACCTGTTGGACGCGCAGATAGGCCAGGGGTTGGTCTTGGGCTAATAAACGCACCATATCCCGTTCAGTAAGGATACCCGTGACATTTTGATTATCCACCACTAGAACACAACTGGAGAGGGCTTCTAAATGCATTTGATCCCGTTGAGTCTCTTGAGTACGGGTTGTTGGGCACGATAGATGAGCGCCACTCATTTTCGAGATCGCCTCTCGCACGTTGGTATTGGCAGAGACCACCAGAGGGTTTTGAACAATGGCTGACCTCAGTTCTATGGGAGTTAGAGCAGTTCCAGAATTCAACATTCACGGTTTGGGGGTTTTATCTATATTATGGAATATCTTACTGATTAGCGATTACCCCTTACCATGGATCAATCTGTTACCGACCTATTAGCCCTTTTGGGTGAACAACCCCAACTGGATTTTAATTTACCCGATCCTGAAGATGAAGAAATTCCAGATCAGGAGTTTCAGCAACAACTCGATACAGCGTGGTTGGTGTGCGATCGCTTTGATTTGCAAACGGATATTTGGCGAGGGCGTATTTTACGGGCGATCCGCGATCGGGAAAAAAAGGGCGGTGATGGCCGGGGAACGGGATTTATTAATTGGTTAAAATCGAAAGAAATTACGAAAAGCCAAGCCTATGCTTTGATTCAATTGGCCAATAGTGCTGATACCTTGGTCGAGGAGGGGCAATTAGACCCGGAAGCGGTTAATAATTTTAGTAAACGGGCGTTTGTAGAAACGGCGAAAGCACCGGTAGAAGTTCAACAATTGGTAACGGATGCGGCTAGTCGTGGCGATCGCATTACTCGACGAGAAGTGAAACAATTGGCTGATGAGTGGATGGCCATGTCTTCAGATTTATTACCCAATGAAGTGAAGGAAAAAGCCGCTTCGGGAACGATGGCCTCAAAACATTTAGCCCCCTTAGTCAAAGAATTAGGGAAACTGCCCGATACTCACCTACAAAGCATTCAAGAAGAGGTCGCCGCGAACCCGGATGTAGAAACCGTTAAACAAATGACATCAGAGGCGCGAAGTCTGGCAAAATACTTAGATGCGGCCGCCCAAGTGCAAGTCCTGAGTCAATCCTCAGTAGACTTAGAGATGGCCCTAGATGAAAGTTTGCGGTTAGGCTGTTTAAGTACGGCTTCAGAATTACTCAAACAGGCCACCCAACTCGAGCAAACTGTAGCCAAGTTATATTTAACCTGGAAACGCTTAGGAAATTTAGCCGATCGCCTCTATGTAGACACGGGAGCGAGTACCCCCCATCTGCGATCGATGCTCAATCAACTCGGTCCTCTCACCAGTGAAATTCTGGAAGTTCCCCTGCAAGATCGGCTTCCAGACTCCCAGGAGAGTCAGTCGAGTATCCGCCTACAATGGCTCATGGGGGAACTAGGGAATAGGGAATAGGGAACTAGGGAATAGGGAACTAGGGAATGGGAATAGGGAATAGGGAATAGGGAATAGGGAATAGGGAATTTTCCAGTGTCCCCATCTCCGTATCTGCTTATCCCTCATCAGACCAGAATGAATAGACGATCGCTTTACGCTATCATCAGATAAATCAATAGGTATAGTCATCATTCAGGCAAATTATTCCAGACAAAGGAGATCGAGACTCAGATTAAGATAGACGCTCCATCCTTCTGGCTCCAGAAGGGGATGAAAACGGCCAAGGGTTAAGTTACACTTAAACCTACCAATCGTCAGTCCTCCCAATAGGCATAAATACATTTGCCATCTTTAAGGATTAACATCATCAATATTAGGAATTAGGAGATTAATCACCTATGCAGCAGCTTGCAGTTAGCACTGAACTCAACTATGAAAGCGAAACTTACAAAGATGCCTATAGCCGGATCAATGCGATCGTCATTGAAGGGGAACAGGAAGCCTATGACAATTACATTAACTTGGCTAGTCTGCTGCCCGATGACAAAGAAGAATTGACGAAGCTGGCGAAGATGGAAAAGCGCCACATGAAGGGATTCCAGGCTTGCGGTAACAATTTGAAAGTCACGCCCGATATGGAGTTTGCCAAAGAATACTTTAATCAACTGCACCAAAACTTCCAGGATGCCCTAGCAGAAGACAAGGTGGTTACCTGTCTGCTGATTCAATCCTTGATTATTGAGTGCTTTGCGATCGCCGCCTACAATATCTATATTCCGGTAGCTGACCCCTTCGCTCGCAAAATCACCGAAGGAGTGGTCAAAGATGAATATCTCCATCTCAACTTTGGTGAAGAATGGCTCAAAGCCCACTTTGAAGACTCTAAAGCAGAACTGCAAGCAGCCAACCGCCAAAATCTACCCATCGTCTGGAAAATGCTCAATCAAGTGGAAAAGGATGCTAAAATCCTGGCGATGGAAAAAGAGTCCTTAATTGAAGACTTCATGATTGCCTACGGTGAAGCCCTAGCCAATATTGGCTTTACCACAGGAGAGATCATGCGAATGTCTGCTTATGGGTTAGTATCTGTCTAATCTCGCCTCAGAAGCCTTGAGTTGACGACCCATTTCTTTCTTAGATTTGAGGAAACCTACCGGTCAGACCGATCCATCTGATCGGTCTTTTTATCAGAAAAATGGGTCTAAAACCCCGTCCTTTTAGGACGGCTTTACAGTAGAATGAAATGGGTCACTGACCCACCCGCGACGATGGAAACAGAAAGCCTAACTTCAAAGATTGCGAAATCCGCAACGGCGCAGAAAAAT
>NZ_JAGHZH010000052.1:0-35052 GCF_017746885.1 Roseofilum sp. SBFL
GAAAGTTTTTGAATTAGGTTTTTCTTGGGCAGAGTTAATACTCGCTTGGGTACAAGGGTTTCAAAACGAATCCCATCAACTTCGATAAAATTGTTTTCATTCATGTTGGCTAGATATTACCTGTATCAGGAGATCGAAGATACAGTAATATTACTGAATTAGAAAACATTGGTTATACTGTAAGGCTTCAGTTGTGGCGAGCGATCGCCACTAAGTAAAAGAAGATAAAGCGGTAAGGTGATTGCGAGAGATTTGTAACTCGAATCCCCAATTCTACAAGAGTATAAGAATCAAATTCTTTTGGGGGTATAGTCAATACTTGTTCTGATACCAAAGTTTCCAGACGGATGCCATCAACTTCAGTGAAGCTGGTCTCAAGAGGTTATAGCATATCTGTTATGATATTTTGCTTAACAATCGTTTCCGCTTTGCGGATATGACCAGCGCATAGGACTAGAAATTCTTCCCGGAGAATGATCTGGGCTAATCTCAACAACCAGATCCGTTAATTCAGGATTTTGAGTAAGAGGAGTAATAAATAGTTCTGGATGTAAACTGCGCCAAAAGTAGTTTACAAATTCTTTAACTTCTGATTCACTCATACCTGGTTTTCCAGTGGCTATCATTTCTTGTTCTGCTTGCAGTCGCCACTGTTGAGACAGTTGATAATCTGTGGGATATAAAACGATTAATCGATCTAGACAATCCCACAATGGTAAGTATTTATGCAGACCTTGATTGATGTCTTGGGCAAATTGTCGATCTTCTTCAGACTCAATCGGAGAAGGTGCAAAATTCAACCGATCTGGATTGATCGGTTGCACCCCGACAAACCAACCTTCAAAGAAGATGATATCCCCATGGGTAATGACTTCTGGCTCAGTTCTATCCCCCTCCCCTGCATAGGCTGATTTGTCAAACCGAGGAAATTCTACAGGGTACTGAGAGTTTCGACATTGTTTCAGGACTTCAATACCTAAGTGAATGTCATGGGTTCCGGGAGGACCTCGACGAATGAAACGGGGGTCTTGAGTTTTGAGAAGCTGGCGATCTCCATACGTCTTATATAAATCATCAAGTGATAAACTTGCCGAACTGTATCCTAATTCATTCAAGATTAAGCTCAGTACCATAGCCAGACTTGTTTTTCCCGTGCCTTGACCTCCTAAAATCCCTTGAATTAGCGGCCGATTCAGCTCTTGTTGAGCTTCAGTCAATTGGATGGCCAGAGGTAACCACAAATTCCACAACATATGATATAACTGTTGATAAGGAATCCTAGGAATCCATTGTAAAATCCTGGGAGCCAGAGTTTGAAAGAGGCGAGCTTGTAGAGGAATTTGGGTTTTTAGTCTATCTGGGGTAAAACCGAGGGCGATCGCGCGATCAGTATCTTCAAGAGCTAGAATCATTAGCTCTTGACATTCTGGTTGTGTTGGAAGATTTCCCTCAATCCAAAGATTTAAAATTGATTCATCATTCCTCATGACAAAAAAACACTCTCTCGACAATTTTCGATATTTTATGCTTTAATAGTCTCAGAGCTAGATCTAGACTAGCTAAAAACAATTAAGGATTGTAACGTGGAGGAAAAAGCGATGGCAAGTGATGGTGAGGTCAAAAAAGCCGTAGTCCTTCAGAGTGAAGAGGATTTTGGCGGTACTCCCACAACTCTAGATGGTGGCTACATTGGAGGGAAGAAAAAGAAAAAGAAGAAGAAGCAATCATCTGCTTTAAAACCCTCCGAGAAAGCGGTCTTTAAATTAGCCAAGCGTTATGATGAGGCTTCCAAGGAGTACAGAGACCGCCATGAGAAATCCAATAAGAAGAAAAAGAATGGTTGGATTAAAGATCTACCCAAAAACTACAACAAGGCTATGTCTAAGCTGATGAAGTTTTAGGTAGTTTTTTCTTTGTTCCTTGTAATGTTGTGAAAGGCTGTAATGTTACCAGTATCCTCCGAGGAATTACTAGGTCATCGCTCTAATTCTGGTTAGTGTTTGGCTCAGTAACTAGGATTAGAGTAAAATTACAGTAAAATATCCGTATGTTCCCAAGTCTTGAAATACATAAATGAGGGTCAGTAAATATTATGGCAACTGCACAAAAAGAAAACACGATTATCCTTGAGATCGGTAATGCAAAGAAGGATGATATTGACGATCTTCGCTACGGTGAAGGTAAGCTGTTCAAGAGAATTCAGTCTACGATTGAAAGACTCAAGGATGATGGTCAAGTCGGGGAAAATGCCCAGCCCATCATTGTGATTGTTAAAAAGAAAAAAGAGAAAGATTGGTAGAACCTTGAGAGAGGTTTGATGAAAAAGATTTGTGGGAATACCCGCAGGAAATGTTTAATCCATCCGAGACTATGATATTCTATTTATCGGATGGATTTGTTTCTGTTTCTGAATAATAACTTTCTTCTTAAGAATGGTTAACAAAAAAGATATCCCCACACCACTAATTACAGGTAAAAGTCGAAAAAAAGTAAAAGTTCTAGACCTGGAGCAATTGGAGTCCCGTCGTGTTTCTCTTTTTTACATCATTAAACAATTTGTGACTTTTTTCCTGCAAGTACAGTTGCGGAAAAGAGCTGGGAAATCGGATATACAGAAAACAGCAGAACAGTTACGGGAGATTTTTGAAGATTTAGGTGGATTTTGGGTAAAAACCGGTCAGCTTTTGGCACTTCGTAGCGATCTGTTTCCAGAAGAAATCTGCGATGAACTAACCCGCCTCCAGTTTGAAGCCGTAGGTTTCCCCACCTCAATTGTTCGTTCTACCATTGAATCGGAGTTAGGAGTTCCCCTAGAGCAGATTTTTGACGATTTTGATCCAGAACCCTTAGCTGCCGCATCTATTGCACAAATTCACACTGCTGTTTTACGCGGTAAAAAAACTCGTGTTGCTGTTAAAGTGCAACGTCCAGGTTTAGATGAATCCTTTCGACGAGATCTGGGTTTGATCAAAATTGTAGCTCGTCTATATTCAAAAACCGATATAGGTAGTGTCCTTCTTTTAGATGAGGCAGTTGCGGAATTGGAGAGAGTTCTTGATGAAGAGTTGGACTACCGTTATGAAGCCTCCAATGCTCGTCGGATGAAAAAAACTCTCAAAGAACATAAAATAGAAGTCCCTAAAATTTATGATAAATATACTCGGACCAAAGTTTTGGTCATGGAATATATTCCCGGTGTACTTATGGCTGACTACATTAAAATTTATCAAACAGACCCGGCAAGATTTCACCAATGGGAAGAGGAGAATAAAGTAGATCGTGAAACCATAGGAGAAAAACTCTATTTATCCTTATATCGACAAATCTTTGAAGATAACTTGTATCATGCTGACCTGCATCCAGGGAATATTATCTTGTTGCGTGATAACAAGTTGGTCTTAATTGATATGGGCAGTGTAGGTTCTTTGGATAGCGATCTAAGACTCAATTATTTGAACTATGTTAAAGCTTTAGAAAAAGGGGATTTCGCTAAAGCTTCTGATTACAATATTCGCATTGGACTAGATATTCCCAAAGCGAATATGCCAAGAGTCAGAGCAGAAATGGCAAAAGCGACGGAACAATGGGCCGCTAAGTCAGCACTCAAAGGAGTTAGCTATAAAGAAAAGTCTTTAGGAGGGGGAACTTCTGAAATTGCAAAGGTAGCCATTAAATACCGTATTCCCAGTAACTGGTCATTCCTGAAAATCACGCGGTCTCTCCTAACGCTAGATGGCTCAATGCAATACTTAATTGATGATTTTGATACGTTGAAATTCATCAAAAAATACAACAAACAATCAGATCGCCGTGCCTTAAAAAAGAGTCTAGAACCAGATAATGTTATAGCATCAATTAATGAATTATTTCAGACCATTGATGAATACAATCAAATTCTGCTTCCTTACCTCCGACAACGAACCCATGCTTTTGAAATAACAGGGAATAAATTTGCTCTAGCTATAGTTGTTGTCCTCCGAACCTTTTCTTCGGTTTTCTTGTCGAGTGCAGTCGTTGTTCTATATACTTTTTTGTATCAAAATTACTTCCCATTGATTAAAGATATTCACACTGAAGCCGTGAATGATATTGTCAGCCATATCCCAGTTTTGCCCTACTTGTTGTGGATTTTTATTCTGATCGGAATTTTAGTAGCGGCTAGGATATTGACTGCTGTAGCAACTATTTTGGAGCGTAAAGAGTACGGAGAGAGATTAATTTAATCCGGAATTCTTGAACACATCCAGTCCAAGTTATTCCATTCATTCAACCTAACAAGACAGGACATTAAACATTATGAGTAATTTACAATCGATCGCCAGCTTTAATGGTAGCAATAACTACATTCAGGTTCCTGGCCAAAAAGAACTAAACCCCGCCCAATTTACCGTATCCTGTTGGGCAAAAGTAGAAGGAGGCTCAGGGCAATGGCGATCGCCCGTAACCTGTCGCACCGCTAGAGGAAGCAGTGCATTAGGAGGATATATCCTATATGCAGGCAACAACAACAAATGGCAATTCTGGACAGGAAACGGAGGATGGGTTGCCTTACAAGGTGCAGACGTAGTCTTAAACACCTGGACTCATGTGGCGGCTACTTACGACGGCAGCACCATGAAACTCTACATCAACGGAGAACTCTCTGGAAGCCCTATCCAATCGAAAATCCTGATCAATAACCAGTATCCTCTACGGATTGGGGCTGGAATGACAGAAGGTAGCCCCACCTACTTCTTCAATGGTAAAATTGCTGAAGTGCGGTTGTGGGATAAGGCTCGTTCCCAAGAAGAGATCCAGAACTCGATGCACCAGAGACTCAAGGGAGACGAACAGGGATTAGTCGCTTATTGGCCTTTGAATCAAGAAAGTGGCACAAGTGCAGAGGATAAAACGGGTAAAGGCAATCCCGGAACCCTTCATGGTGCTACTTGGGCACAGGAAACGCTCGATATCCTCACACCTTCTGCACCTGAGGCTGAACAAATTTTAGAGCAATCTGTCCTCATGTTCGATGGAGAAAACGACTACATTGCAACCCCTCTCGATACTCAACCAAGCGCCTTACCAGCAACCACCTGGGAAGCATGGGTTAAACCCACCCGCAACATCAACCACTGGGATATGATCCTCTCTACCGACGATGGAGGTTGGGATCGGTTTGTGGGCACCAATGGCGGTCAATTCCGTGTTTCCCATGGAAAAGAAGCTTGGAATCCTGTAAAGGCTGACATTAACCAATGGCAACATATCGCCGTGGTTTACAGCACAGATAAACAAATCAAGTTCTACAAAAATGGAACAGAATACGTCTATTCAGGACAAGCATCCATTGGTAGTACGAAACTTCCCTTTCATATTGGTCGCAGTGCAGGTAACACCAGTCAATGTTTCCAAGGGTTCATTACAGAAGTACGGGTTTGGGACTCTGTCAGAACAGCAGCCGAAATTCAAAACGACATGCACCGTCGTTTAACAGGAAACGAGCCAGGATTAGTGGGTTATTGGCCGCTGAATGAAGGACAAGGAACAATAGGAACAGACCGCAGTAATCAAGGACATGATGGCACGATTAATGGAGCTACTTGGACAGAAGAAGCGCTTGATATTGAACCAGCCACAACTGAAGAAGAAACCCTTCAAGCGATCGCCAGTTTTAATGGCAGTAACCAATATATCGAAGTTCCCTACAAACAAAAACTCAACCCTGCTCAATTTACCGTGTCCTGTTGGGCAAAAGTAGAAGGAGGACAAGGGCAATGGCGATCGCCCGTAACCTGTCGCACCGCTAAAGGCAGCAGTGCATTAGGGGGGTATCTCCTCTATGCAGGAAACAACAACAAATGGCAATTCTGGACAGGAAATGGAGGATGGGTTGCCTTACAAGGTGCAGATGTAGAACTCAACACCTGGACTCATGTGGCAGCTACCTACGACGGCAGCACCATGAAACTCTACATCAACGGAGAACCTTCTGGGAACCCCGTCCCATCAAAAATCCTGATCAACAGCCAATATCCTCTACGCATTGGCGCAGGAATCACCGAAGGAAATCCGGGATTTTTCTTCAATGGAAAAATCGCCGAAGTCAGGCTGTGGGATAAAGCCCGCTCCCAAGAAGAGATCCAGGAATTGATGCACCAGCGACTGACCGGTTCAGAAGCGGGATTGGTCGGATACTGGCCCTTAGACGCGGGAAGTGGAACCACAGTCACCGATAAGAGTGGTCATGGAAATAATGGCACCATTAACGGGGCAACCTGGGAAACCTCAGATTTAGAACTCGCCGCTGCCCCAGAAAGGCAAACGGCACCTCTCAATCGCCCTGTATTGGCCTTTGCTAATACCAAGAAACCCACAGATTATGTGATTCTCAATCCATTCAACTCATTTCCCGCTCAGAGGTTAACGGTTGAACTATGGTTAAAAACCAATCATCAGAATTCGGGAACCCCCATATCCTATTCAGCTAAAAGCTCTAGCAATGCCTTCCTCCTCTTCGACTATCGGAGTTTGCATCCATACGTGTGCGATGCAAACATCAATAGTGCGATCGCCTTTAATGATGGTCAATGGCATCACTGTGCAATGACCTGGGACAGCAGTACCGGAAAGGTCGAGCTTTACAAAGATGGAGAAGCAGTATTCTCAGGCACTCTTGCCAAAGGTAGAGAGATTCCCAACGGCGGTGCTCTGATTTTAGGTCAAGAACAAGACAGCGTGGCGGGTTCCTTTGATGTTAACCAAGCATTCCGCGGGCAAATGTCAGAGGTTCGGATTTGGGATGGCATACGCAGCCCCCAAGAAATTGAGGATAATAGGCACTGCGCTTTGACAGGAAATGAGTCGGGATTAGTGCTGTATTGGCCCCTAAATGAAGGTACGGGAACCACAGTCACCGATAAGAGCGGTCATGGACACAATGGCACCACTCAGGGAACTGGAGTTACCTGGGAAACCTCAGATTTAGAACTCGCTGCTGCCCCAGAAAGGCAAACAGCACTAACAGCCAAGTCGAGTGCTATTACCTTCGATGGCACAGATGACTACATCACCATTGCTCTAAATGAACCAGAAACTGAAGTCACGCACGAGTTTTGGTTTAAAACAGATGCTCCAAACTGTGGTTTGTTTTCTGTGGTAAAAAGTCCAGATTGGGGAGGCCACGATCGCCATCTTTATCTGAGTAGTGGAAATATCAAAACTCGCATTTGGAATCACGAAATCATCTCCAGCTCTGGTTTGAACTTAGCGGATAATACCTGGCATCATGTAGCGCATGTTTTTGGCGCTTCTATTGGTGGTCAAAAAGTTTATATTGATGGGCAATTAGTAGCTAGTGGAACTAAGCATACGTCTGACTTTGACTGGCAAGATACAATTGCGATCGCCTACTCTGATGATGCTCAACAGAAACACTTCCAGGGACAAATCGCTGAAGTCCGCATTTGGAAGATTGCTCGTTCCCCCAACGAGATTCAACAAACGATGCACCAGAGTTTAACAGGAGAAGAAGAAGGATTAATAGGCTACTGGCCTCTGAATGATGGTAGCGGCACAACCCTAGCCGATAAAACCTCAAATAACCACCCAGGAACCCTTCATGGAGGAACTTGGACAGAGGAAGAATTACTTCCGACTCAAACAGAACCGACTTCTGAGCAGTCAGCACTCATGTTCGATGGAGAAGATGACCATATTGCCACCACTCTAGATGCTCAACCGAGCGCCCTACCCGCAACCACTTGGGAAGCTTGGGTTAAACCCACCCGCAACATTAACCGCTGGGAGAATATTTTATCTACTGACGATCAGGGTTGGGATCGATCAATCGGTACAAATGGCGGTCAGTTCGGTATCTACCACGGTAAAGAAGCTTGGAAGCCTGTGAAAGCCGACATCAACCGATGGCAACATATTGCCGTAGTTTATGGTGCAGATAAACATATTAAGTTCTACAAAAATGGCACAGAATATGTCTACTCAGGGCGATCAACCATTGGTAGTACAAAACTGCCCTTCCATATTGGTCGCAGCGCCTGGAACCCCAAGAACTGTTTCCAAGGCTTCATCACCGAGGTAAGGGTTTGGGACAGTGCCAGAACAGCAGCAGACATTCAAAACGACATGAACCGTCGTTTGACCGGTAATGAACCGGGATTAGTGGGTTATTGGCCGCTCAATGAAGGACAAGGAACAACAGGAACCGACCAAAGTAATCAGGGACATGACGGCACAATTAATGGAGCCACCTGGGAAACTTCAGGTTTAGAACTCTCACCAGCGCCAAAAGTAGAACCTGCAACAGCCGAACCCTCCGAAACGACCTCAACTGAGACAACCCTTCTCACGTTTGATGGAGTTGATGACTATGTAAATATTCCCACCAATCCGACGCTAGACCTAACGGACAACTTCACCATTGAAGCCTGGATTAAACCGGAAGTTTTAGGTAAGCGGATTGTAGACAAAAATATTGGTGGCAAAAATGAAGGATTTACCTTCGATACATACCCCCAAAATCTGCGCTTCATTAACAAAGGGATTGCATTCACCAGCCGTACACCGTTAAAAACAGGAATTTGGCAGCATGTGGCGGTCACCTTTAAGCATGAAGCGAATGGAGCCAAACTCTATATCAATGGAGAAGAAGAAAATAAAGCTACTCCCAGTCGAGTAGGAACAGTAACTAAATTGCCCGTTCGTCTAGGCTCACAAGCGGATAAATTGGGTAATCTCTTCAAAGGAGAAATGGCAGAAGTACGGATTTGGAATCGAGTCCGGTCTCCGGAGGAGATTAAAGCCAGTATGAATCAGCAATTGACTGGGGAGGAAGAGGGATTAATGGCTTATTGGCCTCTCAATGAAGGGACCGGAACTACCGCAGAGGACCATACGAGTCATGGGAATACAGGAACGGTTCATAGCGGAACTTGGGCAACTTCAGATTTAAGCTTAACGCCAGCTCCAGAACCGGAAGCAACCGCAGAAGAGACAGAAGAACCTGTAGAACCGGAAACAACCGCAGAAGAGACGGACGTGGAAGAAGAAAGCCTCTCCCCTGCTTCTCTAATGTTTGATGGTATAGATGACTATGTTACCATTCCCAATTCTGCGTGGGAAACTTCAGCATTGTCTGTGGAACTGTGGGCGAAAGCGAGCCAAAATCAATCCAACTATGCTGGGTTACTGAGTAGCTCTAATAATCTGACTGAGAGTGATTCATGCCAGATAGATGTTATGGGGGGATTTTATCGCTTTTATCATAGTGATATTCAGGTTCGCATTGCTAAAGTGAATCAAGAATGGCAGCATCTGGTGGTGACTTATGATGGTAAGGTGGTGCAAACTTATCTGAATGGGGAGCCACAAAATTCAAAAGCGGTTAATGCGATGACCACTGTGTTTAGGGATTATGTTTTGGGTAGAAATCGCAATAATGATAAATACTTTGCGGGTGAACTGAGTGATGTCCGGATTTGGAATAAGGCATTAACTGCTGATGAAGTTCAAGAAGCTATGGGCTACCGTTTAACAGGGGATGAATCAGGGCTAGTCGCGTATTGGCCTTTAGATGAAGGCAAGGGAGATGTAATCGCCGATCGAACGGGTAATGCGCAACCTGGTGTCATGAATGGTGCAACTTGGCAAAGCACAGATTTAGAACTCTCCGCGGCTGATGAAGATAACGATATCTCACCAGAACCAGAACCTACGCCAAAACCAGCCTCCAAAAAACGGATTCCTCTAGATCGGTCTGTAACTAGTATTACTGTTCTCAAGAGTGATGAAGATTTTGGTGGACGACCCGAGACTCTCTATGGCAAGTCGGCTAAATCTAAGGAACGGAAGAAACGGAAGAAACGGAAAAAGCAATCGAAATACCTCTCTCCCTACGAGAAATACGTAAGGAAAGTGGCGAAGCGTCAGGATGAAGCAACTCATACTTATGTTGAACGCCATAAGCGTTCTAATCGCAAGAAAAAGAATGGTTGGCTCAAGGATTTTGCCAAAAATTACAGCAAGAGCGTATCCAAGCTGTTCTAAAATCGTTGTAATGTTCATCCTCCCCTGTAGCCTAGATTCCCCAAAACTACAGGGGTTAGTTGCTAACCCTAAACCGGATCAATCATGACTGAGAACCTTCCTCCAAACTCCGATCTGATTAACTGCCATCTAGAACAGGCGATCGCTCTTGAGAGCAATGATAGTGTCCCAACTGTGGATGAACAGATGAAGACCGATCCTGTTCTGGGCAATGGATTAGAGGAAATTCAACTCAATAAGAATTATCACTTGTCTGGAGTTCGTTCCTTTCACAGAGTTCAAGCTCGAAAAAAAGCCATCCCTTCAAAAAAGAAGAGTCTAGCATTAGTGCAAACAGTTCAAGATGTGGAGGAAGCAGCCTTAGCGTTTGATGGCAAAGATGATTATGTTGATTGCGGCATTGCAGAGTGCTTTAATTTAAGCGATAGTCTCACCCTTGAGGTCTGGATCAAGCTCAGGGAAGTTAAACCCGGTACTCGATACTATATTGTCGGTCGAGGTTCGCGGCAGCATAATTATAGCTATGGATTGGCCTACCTGAAACTAAAGAGTCATCAAGAACAAATTCGATTTCTGTTTGCTCAAGCCCCAGTAGTATGGGAATCTACGATTAATTTAAGCGATCGCAACTCTCATCATCTAGCTTTAGTTGTTGACAATCAACAAGCCATCCTCTATATCGATGGAGAGTTCCAAGGTACTCAACCCCTCCCGGAACAAGTCCATCCCAATACAGAAGTTCCCTTGCAAATAGGGCGCTTATTTGGCCAAACTCGATTTCAGGGAGAAATGAGTGAAGTCCGTCTCTGGAATAAGGCACGAACTTCTAAAGAGATTGGTAACCATCGGTTTCACCGTCTAGCTGGGGATGAACCGGGTTTAGTGGGATATTGGCCGCTCAATGACGGATCGGGAGAAATAGCCGGCGATCTCACCCTCCAGAGTAACTCAGGTCAAATTTATGGAGCTACCTGGCAATTTTCTCCCTCCAGTCAACTCCCCTTTATGCCCACTTCTGCACCTCAAACTCAACCCAAAAAATCTAAAGCTAAAATTCAACGAAAAACGAAGATTAAAGTCCCCCAAGGCATAGACAAAATTGTTGTTTTACGCAGTAAAGACAAATTTGGTGGTAAACCCGATCTTATCCATGGAAAATCCACCAAAACTAAGGATAAAAAAAAGAAACGTAAAAAGCAATCTAAGTCTTTAAGACCGATAGAAAAGCTAGTCAGACGCTTAAGTAATAAACAACATAGAGCCACTAGGGAATATACTAAACGCCACAAGCGATCTAATCGCAAGAAGAAAAACGGTTGGCTTCGGGATTGGTATAAAAATTGGGGAAAAGCGCTCTCCAAGATGTAGTGGTTTCATCCAACCGATAAAAAAATCAGCACTCAGCGAGATGAATACTCAAACTTCTACCCATTTCCACTTTTCTTGGAATTATATAGCAGTGGAAGGGAGAGCTAGGACAGTTTCTATTGCTAGAGTGCTTATTGCCTCAAACAATAACTTAACCATCCTACCTTAACGAGTTCACTGCTATACCTTCACTCATAAAAGAGCTAATCGCTAAATACTAAGTTTCTAGCGATCTAGAATACTTAAAATATCTGAAGCTACGCGAGACCAACTATAATTTATCTCACTTAAGTGCCGGCCATTTCGTCCCATATCTTCCGCTAAATCGAGATTAGATAAAAGGGAGTTAATCGGTTGGGAAAATGCGTCTGGATTTTCATAATCTGTAATCAGTAGACCATTTTTTTCTGGAATAATGACTTCTGCATTTCCTCCGCGTACTGTAGTTAGAATACATAATCCAGTAGCCATAGCTTCATAATGAACACGAGCTAACGGTTCTTGCCACTGAGAAGCACAAACAAAAATATCACCTAATAGGAAATAATCTTGAACTCGATCGGGTGAAACAAAACCCGTTAAACGTACCGCATCTCCTAATTCTTGTGCTTGTTTTTTCAGAGTACGTACATATTCATTTTCTTCATTTTTTCCGTACCACTTACTGCCTACCAATAAAAGAATAGCAGACGGATGCTGTTCTAGAATATCAGGAAAAGCACTCAGCAAAATATGGGGGCCTTTTTTATCCGTTAAACGTCCAACGTAAAGAACCACTTTTCGGTCTTCTAAATTCTGTTCAGCCAATAAGCTGGATCGACGTTCTTGTACGCCCGATGCCCATCGAGGCTGGAATCTTTCTAGATCGACTCCCGCATAAACCGGTTGGAGTTTATGCTCATAACCTGGAAATAAATTAGCAATTCCATCAGCAATAAATTGGCTCACGGTAACCACACGATCGACGCGATCGAGACAGCGATGAGCCAGTTCAGGCGTAATTTTCTTAGCATGAAACATTTCATTATGCATACTCAGAAGAAAACGACTATTGGGTGCGGCATCAGCCACCATAGGTAAATATTTAGGTCGGTTATAGAAAATCACCCAATCAAAGGATTCTTGGGCTACAAAATTAGCGACTTCTTGATAATAAAAATCAGAGTCTCCTGGTGTTGCTCGCTGATACCGAATACCATTGCGAATTTCCTGGTCTCGCAAATTCGGATCGCTGACTGAAAAAACGGTCACGTCATGTTCTTGACTTAAGTAAGGTAAAATGCCGTCAATATAGGTTTGGATTGCACCCCCACGAACACAAGGTACAGGCAACTTTTCTGTACAAACCAATACAATTTTCATGATCTTGCCAAATACTACTGTTTATGATAATTACTTGATTGAATGTTAAATTCAATCAAGTACCCATCTATGGAAAAAGTCAAAGTATAGAAACAAGCAAAGCAGAAAGGGTTTCACCCTGTGTGTTCTCAAGATTATCTTTGATACTTAAGATGGTACACTAAAATTACAATCCATGATCGCTAGCCCGTAATTTTCGCCCATTGGCTATCTGAAATGTCCGATTAATCCCCAACAAATCGGTGTGGTGGTCATTGGCTCCAATTTTCAACAGCGATCGCAGCAAGCACTCTATCAGACGTATATAGACTTCCAAGAAAGTACTAAAAACCAAGTGGGCTATCCAAAAGGAAGTTTTGAAAACGACTCTGATAGTCTTACCATTTAGACTCTAAACTCCTCGAATCTGTCTGAGATAATTTGCGAGTACAGGCGTTGGGTTTAAAAATAATAGTTTTCCACAGGAGAATCCTACCATTCCTGTGCCGGAGTCAACCCGTGTTTTGTCCGAGTTTTATGACATGAAGATGAATCAAATCTGCTCCTTTACGTCCAAAGAAAATCGGAGTGTTACTAAAAGTGTAACCTAACCTCCCCTACCATGCAGTTATGCCATTCTGGGACATGGGGACGCGGAGACACACAGACTTGCCAGATGAACCTATTCCCCATTACCCATTACCTCTATTCTTATGAATAAACTCACTTATTTTCTTCCCCTATCCTTACTCCTCACCGGATGTCTGCACAGCACTGCACAGATCTCCGTTTTTCCTCCTAGTTCTCCTAATGCCATGATTCAAGCCGCTAACTCCATAGAAAACCCTGCTGATTTGACCTCCAATGGTCTCTGGGTGACCTCAGAAGACGGTCAAACCCAAGTTTTCCCCTTAAAAAATACTTCCGTCAATGCTACGGTTTCCGGCAATCTTTCCCAGGTGGAAGTCACCCAAACCTTTGAAAATCCGTTTGAAGATCCTCTGGAAGCGGTGTATGTGTTTCCCCTGCCAGATGAGGCGGCGGTGTACGATATGGAGATTAAGTTAGGCGATCGCACCATCAAGGGTAGCATTAAGAAACGGGAAGAAGCCCAAGAAATCTACGAACAAGCGAGAGCGCAAGGACGCACTGCGGGACTTTTAGAGCAAGAGCGGGCGAATATTTTTACCCAATCTTTAGCCAATATTCGACCCGGGGAAAAAATCGAGGTCACTATCCGCTACACGGACTCCCTGACGTTTGAAGGGGGGAATTATGAGTTTGTCTTTCCCATGGTAGTCGGGCCGCGCTATATTCCGGGTAACTCAATTCAAGGAACGGAAGATACTGACCGAGTGCCCGATGCTTCTCGGATTACGCCCCCAGTACTGAAGCCAGGGACGCGATCGGGTCATGATATCCAAGTTTCCGTTAACATTGATGCCGGCGTTCCCATTAGTAATATTACTTCGACTTCCCATGAAATCTTAGTGCGAAAACAGCGCAATATCACTGAAATTCAACTCTTGCCAGAAGACCAAATTCCTAACAAAGATCTGGTGTTACGCTATCAAGTTTCGGGACAGGAAACCCAAGCGACTCTCCTGACGCAAAAGGATCGAAATGGCGGACATTTCGCCGCCTATTTAATTCCCGCTTTAGACTATCAACCCCAGGAAATCATCCCCAAAGATGTGGTCTTTTTGATGGATACTTCCGGTTCCCAGTCCGGCGCACCCATTGCCCAATCTCAAGCCTTGATGCGAGAATTTATTCGGGGTCTAAATCCCAACGATACGTTTACGATTATCGATTTTTCTAATACGGCTCGCCAGTTGTCTGCCTCTCCACTAACCAATACTGCGCAAAATCGCCAAAAAGCCCTCTCGTATATTAATCAACTGAACGCCGAAGGGGGAACGGAGTTAATGAATGGCATCAATGCAGTGATGAACTTTCCTGCACCTCCGGAAGGACGGTTGCGGAGTGTGGTATTGCTCACCGATGGTTATATTGGCAATGACCAGGAAATTATTGCGGCGGTGCAAAAGAATCTGCAACGGGGAAATCGGTTGTATAGCTTTGGTGTCGGCAGTTCTACGAATCGATTTTTGTTAGATAGACTGGCAGAAGTGGGTCGGGGAACCGTGCAAGTGGTACGCCATGATGAGAATATTGACCCGGTGGTGAAAAAGTTTTTCAGCCAAATTAATAACCCGGTTTTGAGCAATATTGAGGTGACGTGGAGCGGTGCAGGAGAGACTCCAGAAATTTATCCTCTCGCACCTCCAGATCTGTTTGCCAGTCAACCGTTGGTGGTGTTCGGACGCAAGACAGACGGTCAAAATGGGACGTTAACCATTCGAGGGGTTTCGGCAGGTGGAAAACGTTATGAACAGGCGTTCCCGGTCAATTTTAGGGGGGATAGTGAGGCGATCGCCCAGCTCTGGGGTAGAGCCAAAATTAAGGATCTGATGACACGAATGTACGGCAGCGAAACGAAGTCTGGAGTCGATGCGGTGACGCAGACTGCCCTCGATTATCGCCTGTTGTCTGAATACACGGCATTTATCGCTGTGAGCGAGGAAGTGCGCGTTAACCCCGATGGTCGATCTGTGCGGGTAGAAGTGCCGGTAGAGTTACCTGATGGCGTGAGTTATGAGGGTGTTTTTGGTACACCTCAGGAGGATCAAGCCGTTATGCAAAGTCCTGGTAGAGCCAGCAGAAGAGGAGGAACCAGGGGAGGATTTGCGCCTCTGGCAAGGATTGCTGCTCCCCAACCTGAAACGGCTGCGCTCCCACCTGCTCCTCCAATGAATACGATGGACATGGAGGAAATGGAATTGACAGAGGAAAGTAAAGCAGAAAGCTTACCCAACCGCATTGAGGTGGTGAAGGCTGAGGGATTAAGTGAGGGGGCGATCGCCGCTTTAACCGAGTATATTCAGTCTATCTCCCTTCCTGACGAGGTTTCTGGGGATTTGACTCTAGAAGTCTGGACGAATAATGGGCGTGTTCGTCGGGTGCTTCTGGATGAGGAGAATTCGACGATAGAAGACGAAGACGCTATTCGAGCGGTGCGATCGGTTTTACTCGGTTGGCCGGTTCCCAGTTCAGTTCAGGGTACAGTATCAGTAACCTTGCGAGTTAACGGGAATTAACCGATCTTAGGGACAGGGAAACCTGTCTCTATTTAGCCTCGATCGAGAAATTTGTCCCACCAACTTTTGAGAGGATGATTTTCAGCAGGAGTATATCGACCTTGAACTTGGATATTGTGGAGTGTTTCTTGCACCTGCAACGGTTGAATGACTTGGGTTTCTGACCAATACTTGATAATTTCTAATGTGGAGAAAATTTGTAGAGACTGTGCTTCCTGGGTAAAAAACTTAATCGCTTTGCGGTCATCTGTAGCGATCGCCCATTTTCGCTCAACGGCGATCGCCCCAGTTGCTGCTTCGCCATCCCCTAAACGAGCGGCAGCATAGTTGACAAAATTCTCAGCTTCGGAATCAGAGGCAAAATCTACAGCGATCAAAAGATTTTCGGCGATCGCTTGTTCAATTTCTGTGAGATCGCTCTGGGTTAACTCCTGTTTGACTTCTTCCACGATAGCCACTTGTGCAGGAATGACCTGTAAAATCTCTAAACATTGACCCGATGCATGAAAATTCAACAGACAGCAGGTATCGAGCAGTAGATGGGAAGATCGAATATCCATAACTGAATTTTTATCTCCCCCTATTGATGTTGCGCATCTGCTACCTCCCGCAGATTAACCCGATCTTCATCTAAGATTCCACTAGAATATTCTCGTAGTTGTTCCGCCATGTGACGTGCTTCTAGACGGTTCACACCTAAAAACTGAGCAAATTGTCCTTCAGTAATTAACGCTCGATCTAAAGCTTCAATTGCCAAATGCTGATAGTGAACGGGAGTCATATCCGAACGCTGAGGAATATCCTGTAAATTCAACTGTTGCTGAACTGACCTAACTTTGAGGCCTCTTGAGTTTAAGTTATCCCAAGTTCCAGTCGGAATACATTTCATCTCCTCAAGTCTAAACGCCAGCGCTTGCACCGAGACACCATAATAGTGAGCTAGAGTAAACAGATCGGTTGGTGTGAATTTACCCTGGTTTGAACGGGTTCGATCTCTAAATTGTTTAAGTAAACTACTTGTTGGCATGAGAAAATATTTAGCAAATGCTTCTGCTAATTTTTCACTATCCGGCATTCTCTGATATTGGTTATCAAAATCCACAACTGCCTTATATCGATGAGCCAAAAAGTGAAGATAACCATGGGCTAATGACCATCTTCTGCGCTCTTCTGGGTGATTGGAATTAATGCCTAAACACCCTCCTAATTCTGGGTTATAACTATAAATTTCTGAAAACTTTGCGGGCATGGGTAAATAAAAAATCCGCAATCCCACATTCGCTTCTAAGGTATCTCGTAATTGCTGAATGGGGTGATCGCCAAGTCCAAGGCGCTGCCGCTCTTGAGTAGCGATCGCCTCTGCTAAAGGTTCTATAGGCATTTCCTCAACGTCATATTTAGCAGGATAATTTTGCGGCAAGGGAGAACCCATCAGTTGTTCCAATTCCAAGTAGTTTTCACACAATTGCTGGAGATGCAACACCACAGGCTCAATGGCAGCTTGTTCTTCCTGGGTACGGCGATAGACAGCCCTGAATTGTACCTCTAGGGGTTCCACGACAGGACGCGGACGCACAAAATCACCCACAGAACGCCCATAGGCACGAGCAAGTTTAATCAATTCAGCCGGTTTTAAGCGCCGAGTACCATTTTCGATCGCTACTAGGGTGGTGCGGGAAACCTCAAGCACTTGAGCGGCATCCGCTTGAGTCATGCCTCGTTGTTCTCGTGCTTGTTTGAGAGATTTTCCTAAGTGTTGGCGATTGATTGTGTCCAGGATATTCGCAGCCATAATGCCCTCAAGCTTTTGAAGTAAGAGTTAAATTTTTTTATATTTCAATTGACAAACAATGCTTTGAGCTGCGCGGTGAATTCTTTCTTGATCGTAATGAGATAGATCTCTGGATTGATAAATCATGTGATTGATTTCACTCCTAACACTGGGCCAATTGACAGGGACTTGTGCGATCGCTTGGTTCAAATATTGCCCTATTTTTTGGGGAAGTTGGATAAACTCTTTCCCCTTCTTCTTTAGATCCTGTTTCAGCGCATGCATAAGACTATGGGCACACTCATCTGGAGGTAGTATTCCCTCACAAAGTTGTTTATATGGTTTGTTGTAAATGCCACTGAGTTTTAAATGAATCCTATCGCCATCAGCCATTCATTTTCCTCCGTACCATCATAAAAAGTATAATTGGTTACATTAATGAATGCTTTCTCTGATTTGATATTGTTAGCTTACAAGATAAAGAATAGCACGAAAATGTCAGACTGTGGTGCAGAAATATCTCCAAAATCAGCATTGTGCTTTCAAAGAGCAACTGAATCGGCATTGATGTTATAGTTAATTCGATTAAGATTGATACAGTCATGATTGGTCTATGGTAGATACTGTCTTGGATGTCAAGGGGAGGAGATCGGGGCAGAACCGAGGCACTCAGTTCACCAATACCGGGAATAGAGGTTAATAGCTCCTGTTGTTTTCCCAGGTGGGGATGACGCTGAAAATGGTCTCGAATCAGTTGTTTAACTTGTTTTTGCTGCTGGTGTAGACCCTCTAGATGAGATAAGATTAACTCAGTTATCACACCTGTAGAGGTTTCCAGGCGGTTGCGCTCTTGTTGTTCCATCTGTTGCAGCGCTTCTAAGCGTCGCATCAACTCTTGAAGCTCCTTAATCTCTGCTGGCAGGGGAGTCCAAGGAGATGGGTTAATGGCTTGGCAAAAGCGAGCAATTAAGCCAGCATCCACGGAGTCAGTTTTCGTGCGTAAGAGTTCACTTTTGGCAAATCCCTTAATCCGAGCCGGATTGACTATACTGACGGTGAACTGTTGTCTTGTCTATTCTTTATTTCCCTCCTTATCTACATCGATGGAGCTGGCTGTTTAACGATCTCTGACTTGGCCGGATTTCCTCCCCTTGACATCCAAGACAGTATCTACGGAGGATGGGAATTGCAATGCTAATGACATTCTAAACCCTATTGCCTATTGCCTTCCCATTCCTGGTACTCTAGATCAAGTGAGTCTATCTGCAAAAAGAAATTATTATTAATGACCTCCTCTGCTACAACCTCTCCCCAAACTGTACGCCTGGGTTCCCGTAAAAGCCAACTTGCTCTGGTTCAAAGCGAATGGGTACAAGCTCAACTCCAGGTCCATCACCCCGATACTCAATTTGAGATTGAAACCATGAGTACCCAAGGAGATAAAATCCTGGATGTTCCCCTGGCGAAAATTGGCGATAAGGGGTTGTTTACTAAGGAACTGGAAGTGGGAATGCTCGCTAGAACAACGGATATGGCTGTGCATTCCCTGAAAGATTTACCGACCAATTTACCGGAAGGTTTGATGCTCGGTTGCGTGACACAGAGGGAAAACCCGGCTGATGCGTTAGTGGTGAATGCTAAGTATGGGGATAAGAAATTGGAAACTCTCCCCGATGGTGCGGTAGTGGGTACGTCTTCTTTGCGGCGTTTGGCCCAACTGCGCCATTATTTCCCACAACTGGCGTTTAAGGATGTGCGGGGAAATTTGAATACTCGTCTGAAAAAGTTGGATGATGGGGAATATGATGCCCTGATTCTAGCAGCAGCGGGCTTAAAGCGCTTGGACATGAGCGATCGCATTCAACAGGAAATTCCGTCTGATATTTCTCTCCATGCTGTCGGACAAGGAGCATTGGGTATCGAATGCCGTCAGATTAATGACCAGGAAACCGAAGAAAATCTTAAGAAAGATCGGGCAGTGTTGGAGATTATTCAGGTGATTCAACATCAACCTACACTCTATCGCTGTTTGGCTGAACGGGCTTTTCTGCGAACCTTAGAAGGGGGATGCCAAGTTCCCATTGGCGTGAATACGTCTATTGAAGGCGATCGCCTCACCTTAGTTGGTATGGTAGCTAGTTTAGATGGCCAGCGCCTCATCCGCGACCAAGTTACCGGCAGTTGCCAAGAAGCGGAACACCTGGGGATTAATCTTGCCGAAGAACTACGAGGACGCGGTGCAGGGGAGATCCTAGCGGAAATTCTCGCCCAAATTGACCGTAGTTAACGACCCCCTGTAGGGTTTCGTTCCTCAACCCAACCTCTACACTCTGCTCCCCTTCTCCTGCGGGAGAAGGGGCTGGAGGATGAGGGACAATCATGAATAACTCATTTAAAAACACGAGTCGCTTTTCCTCGTGCGACTTTAGTCGCCTAAATTTGTTATACTTAAAAAGTGAGTAAGGGCAAACGCCTACGTGAAGAATCATCCTAGTTACGGTGAAATTCCGGCCACCTGAGAACCGACGGTCTTTGAGGCGCAGAACGACATTCATTGGGGCAAGCAACGCAGGATGAGGAGCGTACCGAATTGGCAAGCGTGGTAGTCCCCGGAAAGCAAAACAGAGGAAAAGTAGTCTGAAGCTTCGTACTTAGTGTAGCGAGAGCAACAGAATAGAGGGTCGGTGGCTCCAAATGCCTTTTGACAGACCCTTCCATGTATAGCCTGGAGAATCTGCGTCTCTTCAGAGCGCAGAGTGTCAAGATATTGGGATTGACTTGTACAATTAACGTGAGTTAAACCAGCGTTGTGCATTTAATCCCTATGGCTAGAACAGAATCAACCATGTTGGCGTTAGGGACTCTAGCGCCCAGCTTTCAACTCCCAGATGTAGTTTCTGAAGAAATTATTTCTGTAGAGACTTTTGCCCAGAAAAAAGCCCTGTTGGTGATGTTTATTTGTAAACATTGCCCCTTTGTGAAGCACATTCAAAGCCAATTGTCAAGCCTAGGGCAAGATTATCAGAATACGGACTTAGGAATCGTCGCGATCAGTTCTAATGATATCGTCAAACATCCGGATGATTCTCCTGAACAATTAAAACAGATGGCTTTAGAATTAGGGTTTACCTTTCCCGTTTGCTACGAAGAAAGCCAGGAAGTAGCCAAAAGTTATACTGCCGCTTGCACACCAGATTTTTTCTTGTTTGATAGCGATCGCCGCCTCGTTTACCGAGGTCAACTGGATGACTCTCGCCCCAGCACCAATATTCCGGTAACCGGTACAGATTTGAGGAAAGCGATCGATGCAACTTTAGCTGGACAACCTGTAGCTCCAGAACAAAGACCGAGTCTTGGTTGTAATATTAAGTGGAAACCAGGTAATGAACCCTCTTACTATGGTTAAGCTGATCGCCAACGGGGAGACATGGAGGTAAGGAGATGGGGAGACCTGGAGGAAACCTATTAGCCATTAGCCATTACCGATTACCCATCACCAAACCTTTGAGAATTCTGGAAAACCGTTTAACCCAACTGTTTCTCTTAGCCATCTCCATGATGAGCTTTAGTGCGATCGGTTTAACCCTGGGAAGCGCCTTATTTTTACAACATGCGGGGGCATCTTCTTTGCCCCGATCCTATATGCTGATGGGTGTCGTTTCGATCCCAGTATATCTAGGCTTATCGCAAATTGTCGATCGCACCCATCGCCCCCGATTATTTCAGTATTTTCTCATCCTTGCCCTGGCATTAGCCCTATCCCTACGTCTGCTCATCGTCTTCGATCGTCCCTGGGTTTACTTCGTTCTGTATATCAGCTTTTATATCCAATGGACTTTAGTCACCGAAGTTCTCTTTCCCAGCTTAGTAACCGATTACTTCACGACTTTAGACTGGAAACGATATGCCCCCTCCCTAAGAATGGCAACCGCTTTAGGAGGCTTATTAGGGGGAGGATTAATCAGTATTCTCTCGCAAAAAGTTGTACCAGAAAATCTGATCTTAATTCTGCCCCTCTTTTATGCGCTCGTCTTTATTCAACTGCTCTATCTCGACCATACCCAAACTCCGATAAAATCCTCACCTTCGCCTAATCAAGTCCAGTCTTCAACTCCCATTTCCCGGTTAGAAACCCTAAAAAAATATCCCATCATTGGCTTCTTAGCCACCAGTACTTTTTTAACCATTCTTTTGTATACGATTGGCGAATTCCTCTACTTTAGTATCTACGCCGAGAACTTTACCAGCGATCGCCAACTCACTGGGTTTTTAGGAACGATGCGGATGATTAACAGCATCATTCCTTTTATTATCCTCTACCCCCTCACCCAACCCCTACTCAATCGGATTGGAGTAATGGGGATGAACCTGCTTTATCCCGTCACCACCTTCCTCAGCTTTCTGGGATTAGGTACTCAAGGGAATTTAATCAGTGCCATGGCGTGTAATTTTAACACCAATGGCATTGAAGATAGCATTAATCAACCCATTCAAAGCTTGAACTATAACGCGGTTCCCTATGATTTAGTCGGCCGCATTCGCACCATTAGCAATGGCTTATTTTATTCCCTGGGTCTAGCGATGGCGGGTATTTTACTATGGGGATTGGATCAATTCAGCCAGTTACAAATTGCCGAACTAGGTCTGGGATTAAGCCTCCTATTTCTGCTAGTTCGCTATGCTATGGGCAAAAGCTATCTACAATCCTTGCTGAGTTTATTGCGATCGGGTTCCACCCAATGGCATGAGGTAGGAGTGGGATTACCAAAATTACCAGAACACTGCGAAACAGAAGTCATTGAACTACTCAAGAGCAAAGAGATCCAAAATCAAATCTTAGGTCTTTCCCTTGCCTCCTGCCTCAAACGACCCCAACAATTCTTGCCCTACATTCAACCCCTCTTTCTTCTTCATCACCCAGATCTTCATCCCCACCTAATTCAATTTTTCCAAAGCTGTCCTCATCCTCAGATGTTCAAATTTCTAGAGCATTTCCTGCAAAGCGAGGATCAAAGCCTACGCTTGTTAGCCCTAGAAGCGATTATTGCTAGTAAATACCGACTCCCTAACGAACAATTAGAAAAGCTCCACAAAAACCCCAATCTTCAACAAGAAGCTCTCTTGTGTGTTGCGTCTATTGAAGCCCGAAGTAAAAACCCGAAAATTCAGGAGAGCTGCAACCTCTTTTGGAATACTCCCCTAGATGAAACGACTAAACTGACCCTTATTCGAGCCATTCGCAGCACTAAAAATCGTCAATTTATTCCCTACCTGCAAAGGCTTTTGAAAGATGCTTCCTTAGAAGTCAGTCGTCAAGGATTGGATGTTTTAGCTCTACTGGCTCGCCCTGGAGAACAGGAGGTCGGGAAGTTAGCAGCGAGTCAATTAGCCAATGTCGATCCGTTATCTAGGGCAATTGCTTTTAAAGTTATGGGAGTGGTCAAAAGTCCCAGTTTGCTCCTTGATGTGGCGATGGGGCTACAACATTCGAGTTTAGCCGTACGATTATGGGCTGCTACTGCATTAGCCAATTATGGAGAAGCTAGCTTAAAGGTGGCTCGTGTCTATTTGTATTCCCCTCGCTATGAGGTAGTGGAAATGGCGATCGCCACCATCGCCAAAGTCGGCACTCGCCGCGCCATTAACCTCCTCTATGATTTTCTCAAACCGGATTGTAAAGGAGTTGCCCAAACCCCATCCTGGATTAAGAGTATTCGACCCCATGCCCCCTATGCTCCTTTCCTGAAAACAATCCTTCAAGATTATCAAAAACGGGTCATTCAGCGTGTCTTTTATATCTTATCGGTACTCGATAACCAGAACATAATTAAACAGATTCAACCTCTCCTCACAAGTACCGATCCTCGTCTGCGAGCCAATGCTCTAGAAACGCTGATGTCAGTTAAACATCAACGATTTATCCGTCCTATCCTGCCTCTTTTAGAAGAGGAGCAACCCTTCGTTTCTACCCCATCTTTATCGGAATCAGAATTAATTTACCAGTTGAGTGAACAGAGCGATCGCTGGTTACGCCTTGGTGCTTTATTGATGCTCTCAGAACTTCGACTACACTCGACCACCAACCCCTATCTAATTCCCTGCCACTTACAAGAAGATCCACACCCCTTGGTTCGTAGAATCGCCCAATCCCTCGCCACTAGACAACAAGAAGAAATTCCCCAACAGGACTGGTTCTTAAAACAACTCTTTTTCCTTAAAAGTACAGCCTTATTCCATATCCTTTCCCTGGATGAATTGGAAGAACTCAACCCTCTCTTTTATCCCGCACATTTACCCGCTCATGCCACCCTTTACGCGGGTGACCCCCATCAAGCGAAACTCTATCTCATTGCCGAAGGTCAGGTTACTTTATATTCCCATCCCAAACCTTTAGAAAGCCAGACCTTAACCCTGAGTGCTGGGCAATATTTTGGCGAAATAGCTGCCTTGGAAAATATTTGGTATAAAATTGTTACTCAAACCCATTGCACATTTTTAACCCTATCGAGCAAACAGTTTGAGATCCTCATCGATCGCTGTCCTCGCCTTCTCTGGTGTCTCTCTCAACCGCAGACGAGTTATAGCGATTGGCGCTAGGGAATAGAATAGAGCGCTTCGTGCTATATTACGTGGGCTAAGAATTCTACAATTCCCCTATCATCAAATTCATTGGCAAGGGCAAGGATGCGATCGCAGAACACCCCATATTTACTATCCTTACCCCGCAGTCGTTCTACTTCTTCCTCAACACCAGTAATGTCACTCTCTTGAGCCAACTCTTTTAAGTCCGTTAATTGTTCCCTAGGGGGATAAATGAGTTCAGAAGTGGCTGCTTCTGATGGAGTCATCGAAGTTTCATAAATCCACTCTAATTCGAGTAACTTCTGAATCCGACCCAATAGTTGCTTCATGTCCACAGGCTTGGGCACAAAATCATTACAACCGGCAATGATGCTGCGCTCTTTATCGTTTTCGAGTAGGCTGGCTGAAGAGACAACAATCGTCACCTCTGAGTCTTGTTGGCGAATGCGACAAGCCAGTTCAAAGCCATCGAGCTTAGGCATGATCAAATCTGTGATGATTAAATCCGGCTGAAATTTCTGATACTCTTCAATACCTTGCTCCCCATCTTCAGCTTCTGCTACCACAAAGCCCACAATTTCTAGCGCTTCACGGACAACCATACGATTGATACTTTTATCGTCCACAATTAGAACCTTGCGCTGCTGGCCGTTATAACCCACAATCTTACCCTTGACGGCAACACTGAGTTCTTCTGGCCAATCTTGAACCAGAGGAAGGTTGACCTCGAACCAGAAACAGCTCCCTTTATCCAACTCGCTACTCACTTGAATTTCACCTCTCATCATCTCCACAATTTGATGGCTGATTGCTAGACCCAAACCTGTCCCTTCTGATTTTTGCTGCCGATCCCCCACTTGCTCAAAGGGCAAGAAGATTTTCTCTATATGCTCAGGAGTCATACCGATACCGGTATCTTTTACGGTGAAGCGTATCGGCATAACCGTTGTATCTAACTCTGGACTGATTTGGGGTAAATCCATCGGTTCAACTGTCAATGTCACCTTACCCTGATGGGTGAATTTGATCGAGTTACTCAGTAGATTTAAGAGAACTTGGCGTAATCGTTTGGGGTCTATATAAACGCCTTCCGGTAACTGGGAAGGGATAATCAGTTGAAACTCTAGACTTTTCTGGTCTGCTTTAATGCAGATAACTTCTGCAACACTCTGTAAAAATAACGAAAAATTTACAGTTTCAGGGAGCAGTTCTAGCTTGCGAGCCTCAATTTTGGCTAAGTCCAAGACATCGTTAATCAGGGTTAACAGATGAGTTCCTGCTTGACGAATCACATCAACACCTTTGCGATCCTTCTGACTCAGTTCATTACTCATCTGTAAGATCTGGGCATAGCCCAAGATACCATTGAGCGGAGTACGTAACTCATGACTCATGTTTGCCAAAAATTCGCTTTTGGCTTGGTTGGCACTGTCAGACATTCGTTTAGCTTCTGCAAGAGCTTCTTCAACTTGCTTGCGCTCGCTAATATCGGTAATAAAGCCTTCGATAAAGGTGATTTTACCTTCTTCTGTATACACGCCAGTTCCTTGTTCCCAAAACCATTTGAGTTCTCCGGTTGCCGTAATGCAGCGATAGACGAGTTGGAAGGGTTTGTGCTGCTCTATTGCTGCTTCCATTGTACTTTCGACGAGCGGGCGATCTCTCGGATCGATGAGGTCACTATAGGCGATCGTACGGTTGTCAATTAGGTCTTCGGAGGAATAACCCGTGAGGTCGTAACCTCCCTGACTGACAAATTTCATCGTCCAATATTCATCGTGGAGACAACGGTATGCCATCCCTGGTAAATTACTCATCAGGGTCCTTAGAACCCGTTGATTTTCTTGCAAGTCTTGAGTCCGTTCTTCCACTCGCTGTTCTAAGGTGGAAAAAGATTCTTTTAACTGCCCTGCCATTTGATTAAATGTCGATGCCAGCCGTCCAACTTCATTTTTGGTTATTACGGGTGCAGTTTGGTTTAAATCTCCTGCTGCTAGAGATTCTGCGGCTTGACAGATCGCTACAATCGGACGGACAATTTCTCGAGAGAGCAAATAGACTCCCACTAACAAGACTCCAGTAGAACACAAGCCAATCAGAACGATATTACGTGCCAGTTGTCTGGCTGGAGTAAAGGCTTCGGCTTGAGAAATTTCTGCCAGCAATGCTAATTCTTGGTTGGGAAGCCAACGATAAACTCCGACTACGGGAATGTCTGCGTAATTTTTGTAGAGTCCAAAGCCATTTTGACCCTCGATCGCGAGATCGATTCCCACACTGCTAATTTGGGCTTGGGATTGTAGATTTTCCTTGCCCTCTATGGAGATAAAGATCGCCCCTTGTCTGCTGTTACCGACTAGATAAGTTTCTGCGGTTTCGCCCAACCCTGTATTATTGCGAATCAGAGTATCGATATCTGCTAGGTCTAGATCGACGGCGATCGCGCCCATTTGGATGTTTGCGTCATCAACAATGGGAGTGGCAAACGTAATCGCCGATTGACCCGTCATCGGAGAAATGTAGAAGTAAGGAGCGATCGCATCAGCCGTCTCGGATGTAAAAAAGGTGGTTGGTGCAGCATTGGGTCGATATCTGCCTTTGATTTCTGGATGTTGGGCATCAAATATAACAGTGCTGCCGGTATCTGTGATGCGGATATTGTGTAAATTCGACTTGATAGTTGTCCAGTCATCAATATAGCGTCTGAGTGCTTGCTCCGTTTCTTGATAAGTGGCTTCTGATTCGTCAGTCATCAGCAAAGTTGCTACTGCTTCTTGAACGGGAGCTTGTTGACTCACTAAAAGAATATCTTGGATCTGATGGTCTACCCACCCATCAAGTTGGGTACTTTTTAAGGCGATGGTGGCGCTTAGGCGATCGACCACCTCTTTCATCAGAGCGCACCTAGCTTGATAGTAAGCAGAAAAAGCCACAACGCCGATAACGATCGCCGATAACAGAGAAAAATAGCTGGTTAATTGAACTAAAAGACTTTTTCTAATGGGAAATGTCACGATGTTTTCTCCCGATCTTAATAGTGGTTGATAATATCCTGAATTTGAGCGATCGCATCATCTGCGGCCTCTTCTGGAGAGACCCCTTCTTGAATGACCCTCTCTAAAGCTGTAGTGAATATCTTCTTCTTACTAATTTTTGCGTAGGCTGGATTTAGGATAGTTGGATAAGCCTGAATGTTCTCGGCAGACAGGCTTTCTACAGCGGCCAAGTGAGGGTCAGGCTTCTGCCACAACGAGGTATGCAAAAGTTCTGGCATGGGAGGCAAAAATCGTCCTTTCTCCTGTTCGATCAAGAGTTGGAGATTTTCGGGTTGTAGTAAATAAGCTAAAAATTGTTTGGCGGCTTCTGGGCGTTTAGCATTGGCAGGTACAAAACTATAAACCAGAAAAGATTGTCCGATAAAAATTTTTAAAGGACTGCCCTTGACCGTATTGGGCCAACTCGACATCGTAACAATTTCGTTCATGTAGCGATTTCTCACTTTCTGGGTGTAAGGATTATCAGCCTGTTTCTGAGTGACGGGAATGGATAGTGTACCATTGGTTACTAATAAACATTGGCGATCGAGAAAGTAAAAATTATTATCGGCATTTGTCCACTCCATCGATTCTGGGGGAATATATCCGTTTCGATGTAAAATATATAACTGTGAGAGGGCATTAATTAATGCTTGACGATTCTCTGGGAGATCGAGTACAAACCTCCCCTCACGATCGAAGATATTGCCATTATGACCGTGAAGAAACTGTAAAAAGGCCTCAGTCCCATCACTTGCCTCTTTATTGAGGGTTATACAAAAACTGCTAATCTCTTTCTCTCCTAACTGGTGGAGGCGATCGCGCACATCTTGCCAAAATTGCCAAAAACCGTGCCAATCTTGAGGAATATCGCTGTCTGTAAGTCCAAGGCGATTGAGATAGGGTTTCCAATAGTGAATATTATGAGTCCCTATCCCCATAGGAATGGCATAAAAGCTGCGATCGCCTAGGGTACTGTTTAGATAATTAACGGCATCTAAAGCGCCCGGATAGAATGAATCTGCGATCGGTTCAATCACATCAGAAACATCGGCTAACTTTCCTTCCCAAGCTAACTGGGGAACGATCTCTATGAGATCGACAATGGTAATAATATCTGGAGCATTGCCTTGTGCGATATTTCTATACAACCCTGGCGCGAAAGAACTTTCAAGTTGTTCGTAAATAGCTTCAGATTTTAATTTTAAAGTCGTTTTAATCCCAGATTTTTTTTCCCACTCCTGGACTAGCCCAGCAATCTCTTCATTTCCTTGACTGACAAAGGATTGCTGCCACCAAATAACCAATGAATCGTCTTCACTAGGTGAGGAATCATCCTCCGTATCTACGATAGCAGGATCGCGTTGAGACTCAACTGGGGAGATAGAGCAACTCACCAGAAATGTTGCTATTCCAGAAAGAAAGCATAACAGAAGAATAGATCTGATTTTCATAAGAGATACAGCGCTTTGCGCTCTGATGGGGAGTAAACAACAGAATTAATGGAGCTTTTGGCTGTTCTAGCTATCGTTAAAAACAGTCATTTATGTACCTCATAGCAGAGAAAAGTGCTGTATCTCTTAGATAGAAAGACTTGGATTAACACGAAATTATGAATTATGGACTACAGCCGAGATGAATTCCAAGATTCCTGTATCGTCGAACTCATAGGTAAAGGCAAGGATGCGATCGCAGAACACCCCATATTTCTCATCCAAACCACGCAGTCGCTCTACTTCTTCTTCTACACCGCTAATGTCTCCGACTTGGGCGAACTCTTTTAAGGCGGTTAATTCTTCCCCAGGGGGATAAATGAGTTCGGACACTGTCGTCTCGGAGGTGGCGATCGCCTTTTCGTAAATCCACTCTAATTCTAGTAACTTCTGAATCCGACCCAACAATTGCTCTATCTGCACCGGTTTGGGTACAAAATCATTACAACCCGACACGATACTGCGGTCTTGATCGTGTTCTAGCACACTGGCTGACGAAGCAATAATCCTTGCCTCTGAGTCTTCTTCTCGAATCCGACGAGCCAGTTCAAAGCCATCGAGTTTTGGCATTACCAAATCAGTGATAATTAAATCCGGTTGGAATTGCTGATATTGCTCAATGCCTTGCTGGCCATTTTCCGCTTCCGCCACTAGAAATCCTAACGGTTCCAGCACTTCTCTGACCACCATACGATTCACGATTTTATCATCCACAATCAGAACCTTGCACCGCCGACCGTCATAGCCAATAATCTTGCCCTCAGCTCCAACGGTAAGTTCTTCTTTCCAGTCTTGTACAAGGGGAAGGTTAAGCTCAAACCAGAAACGGCTGCCCTTACCCAACTCGCTACTGATTTGAATTTTTCCCCCCATCATTTCCACAATTTGACGACTAATGGCCAAACCTAATCCTGTTCCTTCCGCTTTTTGCTTCTGTTCCCCCACTTGCTCAAAGGGCAAGAAGATGTTCTTGGTTTGCTCAGGGGTCATACCTACACCCGTGTCCAGTACAGTGAAGCGTATAGACACAACGATTGCATCTAACTCTAGACTCGGTTGAGGTAAACCTATGACCTCAATGGTCAACATTACCTCACCTTGGGGAGTGAACTTGATGGAGTTGCCTAATAGATTTAAAAGAACTTGGCGTAACCGTTTGGAATCAACATAAACCGCTTCTGGCAACTGAGGAGGGGTAATGGTTTGAAACTCTAAACCTTTCTCTTGAGCTTTAATACCAATTACTTCGGCTACTCCAGTGATAAATGAGGGAAAGTTCACCGTCTGGGGGATTAATTCTAATTTGCGGGCTTCGATTTTGGCTAAGTCCAAAACATCGTTAATTAAGGTCAATAGGTGAGTACCCGCTTGGTAGATAACCTCAACTCCTTTGCGATCTTTCTGACTTATTTCATTACTACGCTGCAAAATCTGGGCATAACCAAGGATGCCGTTTAGGGGGGTGCGTAGCTCATGACTCATGTTGGCGAGGAATTCACTTTTGGCTTGGTTAGCCAGATCTGCGGCTTCCCTTGCCTGTCGGACTTCTGCCTCGATCGCTTTCCGTTCTGTAATATCTGTAGCTACGCCGAGTAGATAGGGCGGTTGATTCTCCGCTAGAATCAGGGGCGTTTTGATAGAGTGAAAGCATCGGACTTGACGATTAGCTTGGGTGACTGATTCTTCAACCACTTGTAGTTGACCATGGCTCAAAACCCAGCGATCGATTTTTTGAAATCGTTCTATTTCTTCAGGAATGAGTACGCCAAATTCTGCATCAGTTTTACCCACGAGATTTTCAACGGTGGTCTGATAGATTTCAGCCAGGGCTTGATTACCCAAAATAAAACGCCCTTCGGTATCTTTGACAAAGATGATATTGGGCGTAGTATCGATAACTTTGCGTAGGAAAGTTTTTTGCTCTTCAAGTTGGGCCGATCGCTTGGCAACTTCTTGTTCTAACGTGAGGGAATAGGCTCGAAGTTGACGTACTTTATAGCGATTCAAGATCGTGTAATTCAAAACGATCAATAAGCCACCTGTACCGAGCCAAATCACTAGAATCTGGAGACTGATGGCGTGTCGGAGTTCAACGATCTTAGCTAAAAAATAGTCCTGTTGAGTTAGCACATGGATCTGCCAGCCTAAATTGGGAATAGTGATGCTAGAGGTGGGGATAAAGTCCCGATAGTGAGTTTGGTGGAACGCATCGAGTTCTGCACCAGACACCTCCAAAATCCTTTGAATCCCAGGATTTTTGGCTTTGGCTGCTGCCAGGAGCTTCTGGTGATTGGGGTGAACAAAAACGTTACCGGAGGATGTGGTGAGGTAAACCATGTCTTCAGGCTGGGTGTTGAGTCTGGCAATTTGCTCTCGCAAGAGAGGGAGGGTGATATCTACTGAGGCTACCCCTGCGAACTCAGGTGAATTGGGTTGAGTGAAGCCCTGGCACAGAGAGATATAAATGAGATCTGTATCAAAATACGGCTCGATAAATTGGGGCTGTCCCAGGTTCTTTTGGGCTAACAGATACCAATGTTGAGTATGGAAGTCGTAGTCGGGGGTTTCCCATTCATGGGTGAGAATCAAGCGATCGCGCTGCTTTAGATCTCGATGTATATAGGGACCAAAATAACGCACACCTGGCTCAAACTCCTCTGGCTCAAACCAGAGTCCAATGCCATAAATCAGTTGGGGATCGGTGGATTCCAGAAGAGCACGAAGACGCTCTGCTACCTGAGTGCGATCGCCCCGTAGGGGGCCGACTATATTAACTACCGTATTGACGATTTGGTAGGATATCGCCACCTGTTGGTTCATCTGACTGACAAATTGCTCGGCGATCGCCTCCCGTTGGTCTTGGGCTTGACGGTGGAGTTCCGGAACCCGCAGGCGATAAAACAACACCAAAACACTGGTCAGCAAGAGAGGGGGGACAAGGCAAGCTAGATTCAGCAACCAGGGGATAATATTTGAGGTTCGCATTTTACCAGGAAAATTGGGTTTGGAGCAACGCCCTTCCAGAGTGGCTTTTATGTTACAATTATAGGTTTAGAAAGAAAGATTAACCACTGATTACTGATCCAATCCTATTCTTTCCACGGATGATAAACATCAATGATTGCGCCCAGGCTAAAGCCTATTCAATTCTTAATTATTTAATGGTTCATTATTGCAGTATTGATTGAAAAGATCTCATTTTTTTCTCCTTCAATCAACAGAGTGTACGGCATGGTGGGATTAGCGACAACTAGGGCAGCATGAATAGACCGATCGAAGTTTTCTTGTTGCGATTTATATTGGTCTATGACCCATGACCTATGATCCAATCAACGAATAGGGGCAAGTGACAACACTTGCCCCTACCAGTGAGAAGTTCAAAATGAACCGTTACACATTCTTCTCACTTAAATCACGAGCTATGTGATCAAACGGTTGATCCACAAAACTGGTATCAGCCACACCCGCTTCTGCCACTTGTGCTTTGACAATCTCCTTCATAATTTGAATGCCGCGAACCGTGGGGCCGATGGGAACCTCTAGAGAATTATAGACTTCCCGCAAGCCTTGTAGGACCCGCTCGTCTAGAACATCGGTATTTCCAGAAACCAGAGCATAACTGGCATAGCGGAGATAATAATCCATATCTCGCAGACAAGCCGCATAGCGACGAGTCGTATAAGCATTTCCACTAGGACGGATTAATTCAGGTAGTTCCTCAAATAATTGGGAACCTGCTTGCTTGACAATACTAGCAGCATTACCCGTAATCACATTAGCCGCCTGAATCCGAGCCAGACCGCTGTCAAAATAGGATTTGATTTGATCTAGGGCATTGCGGTCTAGATACTGACCTGTAATATCGTAATTTGAAATTAAGCTTGTGACTGCATCCCGCATTTGTATTTACTCTCCCAACACAGCGTATTCGTTATTAAAGGGGATTAATGCATAATATCCATTTTGGAGTTTACTATAAAACGCATCCCCATTTCAGCCTCAAGTTTAGAGGACATCCTCTCAGAGCGATCGCCACAGTCATCAGAATTGTTAAGACATTGCTAAAAAAACCGCCATGCTGGATCAAATATTTTAGTAATGAGCTATACAAAACTGACTGACACCTATTCCCTAGGATGGATGAGCTAGAAAACTGGGACAGCGATCGCCAAGGCAAAGGATTGATGCAACCAACGTCTGGCCAGTCACTGTTCCAGACCTAACTGGTTGTCAATTTTCCTCTTCAGGTCGCGGAAAACGAAGGTCTCAAAGCTAAGGAACCTCACGCTCTGAACCTCAAGACTGACTCAATACCAACTCATAAGGAGTAATCCATGTTCCAAACCTCAGCAGAATTCTTGAAATACGTTCAAGATGAAAAGATCCAGATGATCGACCTGAAATTTGTCGATATGCCTGGAATCTGGCAGCATTTAACCCTGTATCAAGATCAAATCGACGAAAGCAGTTTCACCGATGGCGTACCCTTCGATGGTTCTAGTATTCGCGGTTGGAAAGCCATTAATGAATCTGATATGAGCATGGTTCTCGATCCAACTACCGCTTGGATTGACCCATTTATGGCTGAACCGACGTTAAGCGTCATCTGTAGTATTAAAGAACCTCGGACGGGGGAATGGTATAGCCGAGATCCTCGTTCCATTGCCCAAAAAGCGATCGACTACCTTCAAGCAACCGGTCTCGGCGATACAGCCTATTTTGGTCCGGAAGCAGAATTCTTTGTCTTTGATGATGTTCGCTTCGACCAAACCCAAAGTGCTGGATATTACTATGTCGATTCCATTGAAGGCCGCTGGAACTCCGGACGCGAAGAACCCGGTGGTAACCTGGCCTACAAACCCCGCTACAAGGAAGGCTATTTCCCCGTTGCTCCCACCGATACCATGCAGGATATGCGGACGGAGATGTTACTGACCATGATGAAATGCGGAGTACCGATTGAAAAACATCACCACGAAGTAGCCACAGGGGGACAAAATGAACTCGGTTTCCGTTTTGGCAAACTGATTGAAGCGGCTGACAATTTGATGACCTATAAATATGTGATCAAAAATGTCGGTAAACGCTACGGTAAAACCGTGACCTTTATGCCCAAACCAGTCTTTAATGATAACGGTTCTGGGATGCATACCCACCAATCCATTTGGAAAGATGGCCAGCCCCTATTCTGGGGAGATGGCTACGCGAATTTGAGTGAAATGGCTCTCCATTATATTGGTGGTATCCTCAAGCACGCTCCTGCCTTATTGGCATTTACCAATCCTTCTACCAATTCCTATAAGCGTCTGGTTCCTGGATTTGAAGCTCCAGTGAACTTGGCCTATTCTCAAGGAAACCGTTCAGCCTCTATCCGCATTCCCTTAACCGGAACCAATCCGAAAGCCAAACGCCTAGAGTTCCGCTGTCCCGATGCCACTTGTAATCCTTATTTGGCTTTTGCTGCCATGCTTTGTGCTGGGATTGATGGTATTCAAAACAAAATCGATCCTGGTGAATCTTTAGATGTGGATATCTACGATCTCTCCCCTGAAGAATTGGCCAAGGTTCCTTCAACTCCCGGTTCTTTACTCGATGCGCTCAAAGCTCTAGAAGCCGATCATGAGTTCTTAACGACTGGCGGGGTATTTACGGAAGACTTCGTGACCAATTGGATTGAGTATAAGCTCGATAATGAGGTTAATCCCATGCGTTTGCGTCCTCATCCCTATGAATTTGCCCTGTACTATGATGTCTAGAAGAGGCGATGATTTTTCCTCTGATAGTTTTTTAATCCATTAAGAGTGACTGCCCGTGCGATAGCCACCTACGATAGGTGGCTATTTTAGTAAAAAGGATTACACTAATTCAGGTAAACGAAGCTTCTCATATCGAATATTGATGGTGAATCCTTTAGCTGAACTGGCCTATCAAGGGTGGCAACAAACGAAGAATGCATTAAGCTTGGCTCACAAGAGTGTGGCCTATCAATTGTCTACTGTCTTGATCGATCGCCATAAGCGTTCTACACTGGCGATCGATCCACAAGTATTAAGCATTGTTCAACAGCGCTTGGACGCTCTATTAAAAGTCGATTGGGAAGAAGCAAACTCAGGAGTTTATAGCGCTTTGCGCTAGGGAATAGGTAATAGGGAATAGGGAATAGGGTTGTGGTATATGGCTTTAAGGATTCAATACTGTCCCTCATAGCAGCGCAAAGCGCTGTATCCCTCTTCTGTCACTCTCCGAAAAGCTTTAGC
>NZ_JAGHZH010000002.1:0-16232 GCF_017746885.1 Roseofilum sp. SBFL
AGTAGCCAGACGATATTCGGTTTGGGTTTCTGGATCATGAAAGCATACCACTCGATATCTTTGGGGATTAAATTGGGTTTTCATGTTATTCTTAATCCGAACCACAAATTTTGTCTGAGTTTTACTCATTTCTTCTATAAAATTCCCAACTAGCAAAACCTCTATCCATTATGGCCACTGCTCCATCGGGAATCATCGTCATTACCTGATCCTTAAATTTAGCCTCATGTTCTTGACCAAAGTTAATCAAACATTCAGTTAAATTTTCTGAGCTTATCTCTCTCCCATTTATCAATTTTACTTGATGATATTTTTGTGACCAAAATAGTTTGCTTGTCAGCGTTATTACCGTTGAATCTATGGCCATTAAATTCATTGCTTCCACTGGTCTTTTCTTTTTTATTTTCTGGATCAGTTGATAATACACTCGATAAAAACAAGTATCTTCTCTTGATTTACAGGCTTTAGAAAAAGTCGAAATGTCTATTTCTATACCCGTATGATTGAATCGATAAAACAGACTTCTCATGCTGGTCAAGTTACTATCTAACACGAAATTTAACCCAATCTTAAAGAATAGCCGAGAGTTCAAAACTGGGTAGTCATGAGGGGGCAAGGATTTCAGGATTGATTTGACTAGGGCTGTAAATGAGGAGACCATTTGAGGATTATTGTTCTATCTTTGAGGATACAATACCATATTTTATCCTCTTTTTTTCGGCATTAAGCTAACATTCAACACTTCTGCTGATCGATGACTTATTAACATTGCAAGAATTGGAAGAGCAGACAGTTAGCATAGATAGTCAAACGGTTGATGTGCAAGATTTCATAGAGACGACAACCGCAGGATTTGAAACTCGATGGAGTCATAAGCAGTTGAAACTTAACCTAGAAATCGATCCAGAATCGACCAATCTAGAGACAGAGCCAGATAGCCTCAAGCGCATTCTAGCAGAGTTGCTTGCTAATGCGGGCAAATTCTCCGATGCTCAAAGTCAAGTTAAGATCTCTGTACAACCCGATCGCGCAGATGGGAGAGATGGAGTAGCTGTGGAGATCGCCAATCGAGGTATGGGCATTCAGAATACTGAATTAGCGGAGATTTGCCACAAATTCCGTCGCGGAACTGGAGTTACGGATCGGGCGATCGCCGGAATGGGTTTAGGTCTAGCCCTCGTGAAGGCTTTGGTGGAACAATTAGGAAGAACCATTACTGTCAGTAGTGAGCCTCTCGACTCTGGATCGGCTTGGGAAACCTGTTTTACCCTTCTCCTCCCCCAGAGTGATAGCGCTTCCCACGAGGAAATAGGCAATAGGGAATAGGTTAGAGTAGCTAAGAAGTCAGAATTTAAGGAACGTAACGGGTAATTCCCAGAATGCTCAAAATTAGTCAACCTCGATCGCGGCGCTGGCAAAAACTCACCTATTCTCCCATCATTCGCCAAATTCAAGTGTTTATGGCGGCGACTCGCTTCATCGCTCTGTTACTCTGGGATCGTTGGCGTGGGGGGGCTTCTTCCGCTCTCAAGCGCAAACGGGCGAGGGGTTTAGTACAAACCCTACTCAAACTAGGGCCGACATTTATTAAAATTGGTCAATCTCTCTCCACTAGGGCAGATCTCTTACCCGTCGAATATGTAGAAGCATTGGAACAACTGCAAGATCGAGTTCCAGCCTTTGACGTGGACGAGGCGATCGCCATTATCGAACTAGAACTAGGCGCATCCGTAGGCGCAATCTTCCGCAATTTTGATCCCCTACCCCTCGCTGCTGCCAGTTTAGGGCAAGTCCATCGCGCCATCCTCCACACCCAAGAAGAAGTCGTGATTAAAGTTCAACGTCCCGGCTTAAGAGCCTTATTTGATGTGGATGCTAAAGCCATCTATCGAGGCATCCAAGTCACTGAATTCCTCTTCGCTTGGACGCGCAAATATGAACTACGAACTATCTATGGTGAATTTTTCCGCATTCTTTATCAAGAAATTGACTATAAACAAGAAGCCTTAAATGCAGACCGCTTTCGGAAAAATTTTGCCAACCATCCGGAAATTCTGGTTCCCAAAATTTATTGGCGCTATACCACAAACAAGGTCTTAACCATCGAATATTTACCGGGCATTAAAGTGGACAATCGAGAAGCCTTGATCGCTTGCGGTTTAGACCCTCAGAAAATCAACCAAGTGGGCATTTGCTGCTATCTCAAGCAACTGCTCTTAGATGGTTTTTTCCAAGCTGATCCCCATCCTGGAAATTTAGCTGTTACCTCTAAAGGGCAACTTATTTTCTATGATTTTGGCATGATGGGGGAAATTAAATCTTTAGCCAAAGACCAGATGATCCGCAATTTTTTTGCTGTCTTACGCAAGGATACCGACGAAGTCGTGGAGACATTAATCAATATGGGTTTAATTGAACCCATGAAAGATATGACCCCTGTGCGTCGCTTGATTACATTTTTGTTGGATCGGTTTACGGAACGACCCGTAAATTTCCGCGAATTCACCTTAATTAAAGATGAACTTTATGCCATGTTTGAAGAGCAGCCGTTTCGCTTACCCGCAGAAATGACGTTTGTGTTAAAGGCTTTAACCACCTTAGATGGCATTGCCCGTATTTTAGACCCCGAATATAATTTTGTTACCTCTTCTCAACCCTTTGTTCGGGAAGTAGCCGCAGGGAAGGGGACAGGATATTTAGTCGGGGAAACCCTGCGACAGGTGAAGTTATGGATGCAGTCCCCCTTTCAAAAACCAACGGTTACCGATCGCTTCTTGGCACAGTTAGGGAAACGGATGGATACGGGAGACTTAGCGTTTTCCGTCAAAGCGAAAGAGAGCGATCGCCTTTTAGAGTCTTTGAGCTTAGGAGTGCAAAGTGTACTCTATCTCTGTGGTGCTGGGTTTACCTTGATTTCCAGCACGATTCTGTTTGTGGGACAATTTTTCGGATGGGCGATTACCCTACTCTGTGGATCGGGTTTGTTTAGCTTCTTCTGTATGCGATCGATCTTCCGCCTTTCCCTACGCAACCGCCTGAACCGTATTTCTTAACCCACATTTAAAAGCTTCACCTCTCTGCCTATCCCCCTATCTCCTCGCCCACAAGCGTTACTGGATAGGATTTGGCAACCCTACAACATGAGTGCAGGAGAAGGAGGTGGGAGAAGGCAAACATCAATTCAACTTCAACTTAATCGTTATTGGCTTCCTTTCCTGTAAATTGATCGATTAACCAGGAAACCAAAGATAATACAACTGACCCAAACACGGCTGGCCAAAAACCGGCTATTGTAAATCCAGGAGTAAAATAGCCGACTAACGAAAGGGAAATGGCGTTAACCACCAGTAAGAACAAGCCTAAACTGAGAATAGTTAACGGCAACGTCAGAATCGTCAAAATGGGCTTAACAATAGCATTAACCAACCCCATAACGATCGCTCCAACAGCCGCTGCTTGCCAACTGGAGATCGCCAAACCGGGGACAATATAGGCAGTTATCGCCAAGGCGATCGCCGCTAAAGCCCAAGTGAGAAAAAAGCTAATCATAATCTCAAACCTCTAAAGTTTGGACTCGCGTTCAATAATACCACCTCTGAAACAGTTGTCCTTGCGATCTATCAAGCCAATCTTAATTGATACCAGAAACGCTATACTCATCGTTAAGCATCATTCTCTTCAAAGCTGGGGTTAGTTCTCCCATGATCGATCCGTTATCTGGTGTTTTATTGCCCGTTTTAATTAATCTTGTTACCGGACGTGCCGATGCGAAGGTATTGGCTCCTGGTTTAGATCGGCAGATTGAACGGTTGCAACAGCACCAAATTCCCCAGATCAGTTTTGCACCGATGTACTGAAACAGGGAAAGAGTCCCCAGAGCGGGGGTAAGCGTTTGGCGATTATTGGCGAACCAGGTTCAGGGAAAACGACACGGTTACAAGCCATTTCCCGGTGGATTTTGAACAACGATCTCGGTTTGCCCATTTGGGTATCTTTGCGGACGCTAGAGAGGTGCAGTATAGGGGAATATCTAGATACCCCTCTTTTGTCACTCTGCCGAAAGAGGGGTATTTTTCTGGGGAGCATGAAACAGCCCTGAGTTTAAAGCGGGTATCGTATCAGCATCTATCCTTGTTACAATGGCGAGTTGAAACCTCTTAATCTAAACCGTTATGCCGAGAACCCAGCGCAACGATAACTTTATTGATAAAAGCTTTACGGTGATGGCAGATATTATTTTGAAGATTCTGCCCACGAGCAATAAGTCGAAAACTGCCTTTGCCTATTATCGCGATGGGATGTCTGCCCAGGCTGATGGTGAGTATGCGGAGGCTTTGGATAATTATTATGAGGCGTTGAAGTTAGAGGAAGATGCTAACGATCGCAGCTACATCCTCTACAATGTCGGCTTGATCCATGCCAGTAACGGGGAGCATGACCAGGCGATCGACTATTATGAGCAAGCCTTGGATTTGAATGATAATATGCCCCAAGCCTTGAATAATATCGCAGTCATTTATCACTATAAAGGGGAACAGATCAAAGCCGAGGGTGATAATGAGAAAGCAGAAGCATTATTTGATATCGCCGCAGATTATTGGAACCGGGCGATTAAAATGGCTCCCAATAACTATATCGAAGCCCAAAACTGGTTGAAAAATACCGGGCGATCGCAAGGCGAAGTCTTTTTCTAAGTCTATTGTTTTCTGTCATCTTTCACAACCCTTATGCTCGACCAAGAACAAGTTCATAAAGTTGCCCATCTTGCCCGTTTAGCCCTGACTTCGGAAGAGGAAGCCCAGTTTAGTGGTGAACTGAGCCAGATTCTCGACTATGTGGAACAGCTCAATGAGTTAGACACCGAAGGCGTTCCCCCCACCACGCGGGCGATCGAATTAAGCAATATCACCCGCGATGATTTGCTGACTCCAGATGAGTTTCGAGAAGCTCTTTTAGACAATGCTCCCGATCGCGATGGGGACTTTTTTAAAGTTCCTCAAATCCTCAGTGAGTAAACTGCTGTTAGTTTCTCTATCATCCTGCATTAAATAAGGGGCTTAAGCCCCTTGGCTGTATTGCCATATAAGTACTTTTAAAGTAAAAAGTGGTTTACCCATTACCAGCACAAAGCGCTATAAAATTATGGTTAAAAACTTGTGGAATACGGGCGAAGCCGCTCAATATACAACAGATTTAGAACAAAGAGTTTATACCTCGCGCTTATTAGGAAAAGACCCCTCCCTCGTCCTCCATGGAGGCGGTAATACCTCCGTAAAAGTCAAAGAAACGAACCTCTTTGGAGAAGAAGAAGACATTCTTTACGTCAAAGGGAGCGGATGGGATCTGGCCACCATTGAAGCCGAAGGATTTGCCCCAGTACGGATTCCCCACTTGCTTAAATTGGCACAATTAGAGCAGTTATCCGACCCGCAAATGGTCAATGAACTCAAAACTCAGATGAGCCGTGCTAGCGCCCCTTCTCCGTCTGTAGAGACGATTTTGCACGCTATCTTGCCCTACAAATACGTCGATCATACCCATGCAGATGCCATTATTGCGGTTACAAATACAGCCAATGGCAGAGAGCGGATAGAAGAGATTTATGGCGATCGCCTGATCGTCATACCCTACGTCATGCCCGGATTTGACCTCGCGCGAGTCTGTGCCCGTCAATTTGCTCTAGAAGCAGGAGAGCATACCCTCGGCATGGTACTCATGAATCATGGTATCTTTTCCTTTGGAGCCACGGCTCAAGAATCCTATGAATGCATGATTGAGCTAGTCAGTCAAGCAGAAAGTTATCGACAAAAACAAGGGGCTATTACTTCTATTCCTGAACAGCCTCTGCCAGAACCTGCCCCCCTCAGTCAAACCCTAGCCCAACTGCGCCATACCCTTTCCAAAACCGCCCAATTTCCCATCATTCTCAGCACCCACCGCAACCCCAAAACCCTCAACTTTGCCCAACGAGACGATATTCAACACATCTCCCAACAAGGCCCTGCAACCCCAGATCACGTCATTCGCACCAAACGCCTACCCCTGGTTGGACGAGATATTCAAAGTTATGTGGAAACCTATCAAGCCTATTTCCGCACCCACGCTACGCCAGATTTAACCATCCTCGACCCCATCCCCAGAGTCATTCTTGACCCAGAACTGGGTATGTGTACTGTAGGCAAAACCGTGAAACAAGCCCATATCATTGCTGACATTTACGACCATACCATCGACATTATCAGCACTAGCACGCAGCTAGGCGGCTATCAGGCACTCTCTGCCAAAGACATCTTTGCCGTGGAATACTGGGACTTAGAACAAGCGAAACTCCGCAAAGGTGGCAAACCTCCCCTGTTTACTGGTGAAATTGCCCTAGTCACTGGTGCAGCCTCTGGCATTGGCAAAGCCTGTGTAGACTCCCTGCTCAAGCGAGGAGCAGCCGTTATCGGTTTAGATATCGATACCAACATTGAAGCCCTCTATAACCGCGCCGACTTCCATGGCATCACCTGCGATGTTACCGACAAAACTGCCCTCACTGCCGCTCTAGAACAAGCTGTGCAACAGTTTGGTGGCTTAGATATGCTCATCCTCAACGCTGGCATTTTTCCCGGAGGATGCCCCATTGCTGACCTCAGCAGTAGCGAATGGAGCAAAGTCATGTCAGTCAATTTAGATGCCAATCTTGCCCTCTTGCGCCAAGCCTATCCCCTACTCAAACTCGCGCCTCAAGGCGGTCGAGTTGTGGTCATCGGCTCTAAAAATGTCCCCGCCCCCGGGCCTGGAGCCGCCGCCTATTCTGCCTCTAAAGCGGCTTTAAATCAACTCATGCGCGTTGCTGCATTAGAGTGGGGCAAAGACAAAATCCGCCTCAACACCCTCCATCCCAATGCCGTATTTGACACCGGTTTATGGACAGAAGATGTCCTCAATGCTCGCGCCGCCCATTATCGTTTAACCGTGGAAGAATATAAAACCAATAATGTTTTAAAAGTAGAAGTTGATAGCCATTCTGTCGCTGAACTTGCCGCCGAAATGTGCGGCCCCCTATTTGCAAAAACGACGGCTGCACAAGTCCCTGTTGATGGAGGTAATGACCGAGTGATTTAATGCCAAGACTGATTTCAGATATATTGATAAGTATTCGCAAAAGATAATCTAATCTCAAATCCTTTTGAAGCAGCAGTTGGTTGACACAGATCAAAAGAGCAGTTAAAGATCGAGATTTGACCTGTGTTTAAAGAAGGCGATCGCCAATCTTCAACCCCCCCATGACAAACACTCTGCATCAAAAACCCGGAGATGGATGGTCTCTAGACGAACGAAACCCCCAAGTCATTCAATCTTGGATGTCAGTTTGGGGCTGGTTTTATCAGTACTATTTTCGCGTACAAACCGAGGGTTGGCATCATATTCCCAAGGATGAACAAGTCCTGATCGTTGGCTCCCATAACGGCGGCTTAGTCTCTCCAGATATGGTCATGATGATTTATGATTGGTTTCGCCATTTTGGAACACAGCGCCTGGTTTACGGCCTAATGCACCGCCATATTTGGGAACTCAATCCTGGTTTGGCAAAAGAAGCGGTGGCTGTTGGAGCCATTCGAGCTAACCCGAAAATGGCGATCGCCGCCTTCCAAAAAGGGGCCAGCGTCCTCGTCTATCCCGGAGGAGCGCAAGACGTTTTTCGTCCCCATTCTCAACGGAATCAAATCCAATTCGCCGGCCGTAAAGGATTCATTAAACTGGCGCTGCGCCAAAACATCCCCATCATCCCCGCCATTTCCTATGGGGCCCATGATACTCTCATGGTTCTAGGAGATATCTATCCCCTGATGAAACAACTCCATGAATGGGGAATGCCTTGGGTTTATGACATCGATCCTGAAGTCTTCCCCATTTATCTTGGACTTCCCTGGGGAATTGCCTTTGGCCCCTTGCCCCACATTCCCCTACCCATTCAGATTCATACCCGCATTTGTCCACCCATCCGCTTCCCAACCTACGGACGCAAAGCAGCTAGCGATTTTGATTATGTTGAGTCCTGCTATCAGCAAGTTCTTAATACCATGCAAACCGAACTCGATCAACTCATCACCCACATCACCCCTTAACCCAACCACAACCCAAAATCGTCTCTATTGTTAACCCCATCATCAGCTTTTTGAGCAATTTTTCCTTCCTTAAATCAGTCAATCATAAACTTTTCATAAAAAATACATAATAATAAGCCAATTTCTAGTGATAAGATTGCCAATGAGTGCGCTTCGAGGGTTTGTCGTGATCCGTTCTGCGACTTTGGCAATTCAGCCAACGCTACCATCTGTCAATGAAAATAACCGCCTTCGGTTATTTGCTGGCTCTGCTAACTTATTCTTGGCTCAAGAAGTCGCCCGCTATTTAGGGGTGGATCTAGGGCCAATGGTTCGTAAACGGTTCGCTGATGGCGAACTTTATGTTCAAATTCAAGAGTCGATTCGCGGTTGCGATGTTTATTTGATTCAACCGTCAAGCTCTCCAGTCAACGACCATTTAATGGAGCTGTTGATCATGATAGATGCTTGTCGTCGAGCATCTGCCCGCCAAATTACAGCGGTTATCCCCTACTATGGTTACGCCAGGGCTGACCGTAAAACGGCTGGTCGTGAATCGATTACCGCTAAATTAGTGGCTAATTTAATTACCGAAGCTGGAGCCAGTCGTGTCTTAGCAATGGATTTGCATTCTGCTCAAATTCAAGGCTATTTTGATATTCCCTGTGACCATGTTTATGGTTCTCCCGTTTTAATTGATTATCTTTTAAGTAAGCAATTACCCGATCTGGTTGTAGTTTCTCCTGATGTCGGTGGAGTGGCGAGAGCAAGAGCATTTGCCAAAAAACTCAATGATGCGCCTTTAGCCATTATTGATAAGCGCCGTCAAGCTCACAATGTGGCTGAAGTACTCAATCTCATTGGAGACGTGGAAGGCAAAACTGCCGTATTAGTCGATGACATGGTTGATACCGCCGGAACCATCTCTGAAGGGGCAAGAATGCTGCGCGAAAAAGGAGCAAGACAAGTTTATGCTTGTGCTACCCATGCTGTTTTCTCCCATCCAGCCGTTGAGCGTCTTTCTAGTGGCGTATTTGAAGAGGTGATTGTTACGAATACGATTCAATTGCCTGAAGATAAGTACTTCCCTCAACTGCGGGTGTTGTCTGTGGCTAATTTGGTTGGAGAAACCATTTGGCGTATCCATGAAGATAGTTCCGTTAGTAGCATGTTCCGATAAGTTAGAGTGCTGGTAACCGGTGATTAGTAAGATTTTGTAGGAGCGAACGGCTGTTTGCTCCTACATTTTTTCGGGTAAAATTTGCTCAATAATACCTTTTCTTGATCATGATGTGCTTAACAAAGGGTACCCTCTCGATAATTTTAACTGACTTGATATGACTACAGATACCCTAAAAATTCTGGGGGAACCACTCGCACTTCTCCAGATTTACAGGCATTAAGATTGACCCATAAGGCGGTTTTGCTGCGCTTTTGTTCATGGAACGTAAAACGATTTTGCCGATAGAATCTGGGATCTACAAATTGGGCACGATAGAGCTGGAGGATTTCGTGTCTGGGTTGACTCTGATAAGTAAATAGGCTTTCTATACAGCCTAGATATTCAATGTGGGTTAGTTCGGCGTTTAATTCTTCCTGAAATTCCCGTTGAAGTGTTTCGCGGGAGGTTTCGCCAAACTCAACACCACCTCCTAAGGCACGATAGAAGGTTTGGTCTTTATCCGGATCGTAGCCTTCAGAGAGGAATAGGCGATCGCCATCTCTAATCAATCCGAGGGCAATAACCCGAATTTTTGGTTTCTTCTTAGACATGATTGCCGCTACACTAATATTGCACAAACGTATCTTGGGTTTCCGGAATCGGCCAATCCGCGTTAACGCCACCCATAATTAGAGTTTCAATCGCTACATACTCCTGGCTGAGTTGCTGCAAGGCGTTAATCAGGACATCTAAAGCCAGAGCATCACTGGTCCCCAGATCAAACCAACAGCGTCCCCAATTTCCCTGATATTCCAAGTCTCCCATGTTATGCATTAACGCCATCAAGGAGCGATCGCCTTGTCGATCGTCATAGGTCATATAACTGAGATCCAAGCCTTCCTCTTGCACTTGCAGATTTTCGGCATTAAATCCACCCAACTTGCCTAAATAATACCAAGCATCAAAGGCTTCTTGCAGATATAGCTTTTCCGCATCACTGGGAACCGTGCTGAATTCCAGCCAGATCCAAACATCAAAAGGATTAAATTCTCGAAATAAAACGTTCATAAATCAATTCAAAGTTAAAAATTGTTAACCGTAGAGGTGAGTTTAGGCCATGACTCATTAACGGGACTTCAATAAAGATCAACACCAAATCAAGCCTAAAATAGCAAGCTATTATAACCTTATTTCATTATTTTTCTGGTTTAAGTCCCGATAAATGCTTATTTTTCTGGAAGAGGTTAAAGTTTATATCCCTTATATAGCATACTTTCTAGCCTCCTTTTCACCCCTTGAGCACGGCAGTTTGTCGAAAGGTGGCGACCCATCTTAAGGAAAAATTTTAGATTGGGATGAAGGCGATCGTGATAAAGTATGAACTATTATTCAGATATTCATGTTTTATTGTCACAAAGGCAGGACGCTATGACAGAAGCCCATTCTCACTGCGGCTGTTGCAGCCACGATCGCCCTCTTCAGCAGGAAGAAGCAGAGTTTAACCTAAAAAGAGAACTAACTCCTTTCGCGATCGCTACAATCCTATTTCTGATTGGCTTGATTTTCAACAAACCCTTACAAAACACCCCTTTTTCTCTGGGGGAATATGTTGTATTGCTTCCCGCCTACCTCATTAGTGGTTGGAGTGTGTTGACAGCAGCAGGGCGCAATATTCTCAAGGGACATATCTTTGATGAAAACTTCTTAATGACCATTGCCACCCTAGGCGCAGTCGCCATCCACGAAATCCCCGAAGCCGTTGGCGTAATGCTCTTCTTTCAGGTAGGCGAACTCTTGCAGGGATATTCCGTTGGCCGTTCCCGCCGTTCCATCAAAGCCTTACTAGAAGTTAGACCCGACAGCGCCAATCTAAAAGTCAACGGTCAAATTTACCCAGTCTCACCAGAATCGGTCAATATTGGGGATATCATTCTGGTGCGTCCTGGCGAAAAAGTACCCCTCGATGGCGAAATTCTCACCGGCAAATCCCTAGTTGATACTTCCGCCCTCATTGGCGAATCTGTTCCCCGCAGCGTTCGAGAAGGAGATACCGTTCTTGCTGGCATGATTAATCAGTCCGGAGTTTTGACTCTTCAGGTAACCAAGCGCTTCAATGAATCATCGATTGCTAAAATTTTAGAACTAGTAGAAAATGCCAGTAGCAAAAAAGCAGATACCGAAAAATTCATGACCCGCTTTGCCCGCTACTATACTCCGGTAGTGGTCTTTCTCTCCTTAGCAGTTGCCATCATTCCGCCCTTGCTGATTACTGGTGCAAGTCACGCAGAATGGACGTATCGCGCCCTAGTGTTACTGGTCATTTCCTGTCCCTGCGGTTTAGTGATTAGTATTCCCTTGGGCTACTTTGGTGGTGTAGGAGGCGCAGCCAAGCGGGGCATTTTGGTCAAAGGTTCAACTTTTTTAGACGCACTCACCCAAGTGAAAACCGTTGTTTTTGATAAGACAGGAACCTTAACAAAAGGGACATTCAACGTCACCGATATAATTTCTGATAATGGACTCACCCCAACTCAATTGTTAGAACTAGCCGCAACCGTCGAGTTTCATTCCAATCATCCCGTCGCCCAATCCATCCGTACTGCCTACGGAAAGCCTCTTGATGAGGCCAAGGTGCAGGACTATGAGGAAATTTCCGGACATGGCATTCGCGCTAAAGTGGGGAATCAGAGGGTACTAGTGGGAAACGATCGCCTCTTGCATCAAGAAAATATTCCCCATCAGGTTTGTGCTCTCGAAGCAACTGTTGCTCACTTAGCTGTCGATGGTCAGTATACCGGACGCATCATCATTGCCGATGAGTTAAAAGAGGATGCAGCCGAAACCATTTATACTCTACAGGCTCAAGGGATTCAAACGGCTATGCTCACTGGGGACTCCCAACCCGTTGCCGATCGCGTTGCCCAGAAATTAGGACTCAACCAATATCGGGCTGATCTCTTGCCAGAAGATAAAGTCAGCGCCTTAGAAGAATTTTTACATCAAGCCCATCGTACGAAAAGCAAAGTCGTCTTTGTTGGCGATGGTATTAATGATGCCCCTGTGATTGCGAGGGCAGATGTGGGCATGGCCATGGGGGGACTCGGTTCTGATGCTGCTATTGAAACAGCAGATGTGGTCATTATGACGGATGCTCCTTCCAAAGTAGTAGAAGCGATCCAAGTCGCTCATAAAACCCGTCGCATCGTGTGGCAGAATATCATTTTTGCCTTGGCAGTGAAAGGCTTTTTCATTACTTTGGGAGCGATCGGAATGGCGAATCTTTGGGTAGCCGTATTTGCAGATGTGGGGGTTGCCTTAGTTGCGATTGTTAATGCCAGTAAGTTATCGAGTTAGGAAGTTCTGCCAGGTTTTGTGCTGAATTTGCTCCGAGTTTGGAGTTACGCTTTGAACTCTAATTCTAGATGTAATCGCAACTAAGAACCTATGGTTAACCCCATATCTCCATCCCAGTCTGGAAAACCAGTAAACTGGGATGGAGCTTTATTCTAGTTTTTCCAAAGTGTCATCCTGCCGTGCCCTCTACTCCACCCTAAGCAACCATGAGTTTAATTAATAACACCACTGCTCAATGGACTGCCAATACCCCTTTTGGCAATAATAACCACTATCTCAACAACAACTTTTCCACCGCAGGAAATCCTCTAGCTGGAGCCATTGATGGAGGGCCGGTGGAGTATAATGCATCCAATCGTACGGTAGTTAATAGTTATAGCAATGGTGCGGATGGAGCGAAAAGCGCCCTAGAATTCGGCAGCTATATCTTCTTCGCTGGAGACGATACCCAAGGAATTCGGCGTATCGATCATGACTGGGCTAGTAATCTCACTGGGTATCAAGCCACAGCAGAACAAACCGAGTCCATTACCACCGATGGTACATATATCTATGGCAATGATGATGGTAATCGCGACCAAATTATCAAATGGTCGGTAACCAATAATGCCACTTCTTTCACCCTAACTCAGCAATGGGCACGAGATGTGGGGACTGGCGGACGCTTTCGCGGTATTAGCTATTTCGACCATGGAAGTGGGGACGGCTACATTTACGCCAGCGATGGTGGTAATACAACGGGTGACAATATTTTTGCCTTTAATGCCGATACGGGAATCTCAACGCCTGTTTTTTTAACGGCACAGCCATTACCGTACCCGGTACAGACTTAGTTTATCAGGCGATCGTGCATGAAGTCGGTGGGCGCAAGCTCCTGATGGCTGCAACCACTAGCGAGCTTCATGTGTGGGATATGCTCTCCCCCACCACCACCATCTCCGCAACGCCTACGGAAACCTACACCATTGCTGCTGGTACGAATCAACTCCTTAACAGTAGTGGCAGCGCATTAGGGGGACAATTCTTGGGTGCTAGTGCAACCGGATCTCAGTTATTTCTCGGCAATGGTAGTCAAGTCTTGGCTTATGAACTCGCTGCCACGGCTCTGAGTACGGAAGTCACCAATACCAACGATAGCGGCGAGGGTTCCCTGCGACAAGCTCTGATTCATGCTGCGGCTAATCCGGGTGCAGATACGATTACGTTTACTGGCACGACGTTCACCGATGCTACCGACGATACCATTACCCTCACCTCCGGAGAGCTAACCTATTTCAGCAATGCGGGGAATGATGTCACCATTCAAGCGCCGGGAAATGCCTCCCTCACAGTGAGCGGGGATAACACATTTAGGGTGTTTAATTTTGATAGTGCTTCTGAGGTTACGATTGATGGGTTGGCGATCTTTAATGGCTTTAGTGGTCTCTCTGATAATGGTGGTGGTATTCTTAATAGAAATACAGGCACTGCTAACGTAATAAATAGTACATTACCCCAGAACGTAGCTGAAGTTGCTGGTGGTGCCATTTATAATGAGAATGTAGGTACTATTAACGTAATAAACGGCACATTATTCGATAATGATGCCGATTTTGCCCTGGGTGGTGGTGGTATTTATAATCATTCCACAGGCACAATTAATGTAATAAACAGCGCATTATTGGGAAATGATAGCAATTTTGGTGGTGGTGGTATTTATAATAATTCCACGGGCATAGTCAATATAACAAACAGCACGTTGTCAGGAAATGAGAGCAATTTTGGTGGTGGTGGTATTTATAATTCTACGGGCGCAATTAATGTAATAAACAGTACATTATCGGCAAATGTGGCTAGTAATGGTGGTGGTATTTACAATAATTCCACGGGCACAATAAACGTAACAAATACAATCATCACTGGCAACACAGCCAGTGGCAACCCAGATGTATTTGGAACTTTCACGAGCAACGGCTTCAACATCATTGGCAATACCACAGGAAGCACGGGCTTCGGTGTCACTGACATTACCGGAGTCGCAGCCAACACCGTCATCAACACCACCCTCTCCAACAATGGCGGAACCACCGAAACCCATGCCCTCGTTCCCGGTAGTCCCGGCCTTGATGCCGGTAACAATGCCGATGTCCCCGGCACTATCACCACCGACCAACGGGGAACTGGCTTTGCCCGCATCAGGTTTGGCACCGTCGATATCGGAGCCTACGAAGAACAGACTCCTCTGATTATCTCCGAAATCATGTACAACCCTGCCAGTGCAGAACATAACTGGGAATGGGTCGAAATCTACAATTTTGGCAACAGCACAGTCGATTTATCCGGCTATGTCCTCGACGATATCAATGGCACAGCTCATGGCTCCGCCAACATCGCCAGTGGTTCTATTGCTGCTGGCAGTAGCGCCATTCTCTTCAACGACGATGACCTCGATACTTCTGACTTTGAAGCCGCCTGGGGAACTGGCATCACCTTAATCGGCGTTACCAATTGGGGTGCCATGGGACTCAACAACGCTGGCGATACCGTCAGTCTCTGGGATAGCTTTGCCAGCTATAGCGGCGACCATGCCACTCATGCTAACGCCATTGAAACCGTTGCTTATGACGATACGGCTCCTTGGCCAGTTGATAATAATAGTGCTTCTATTTACCTTACTGACCTTACAGCAGATAATACAGATGGTTCTAACTGGGCCTTAAGCACCACTGGCGGCTCCACTCCCCTTGGAACCGGCTATCTCAGTGCTAATGCGGGTGGAAACAGTGGTAGCGATATTGGCTCGCCTGGTGGCACGCTCTCTGGCGTAACCCTCTCCTCTGGAACCATTGCCGCAGCCAACGTCGCGCAAGGCACAACGAACCATCCCCTCTACCAACTCGACTTAGCCATTACCACCGCCAACGCCCAGTTAACCGGCGCAACTTTTACCACGGATGGCAGTTATGCTGCTGCTGATATTGTTGCCAACAGCTTTGAACTCTTCTACTCCACCGACACCACGTTCGACGCTGGCGATACCTCCCTAGGTGTAGCGACCTGCAATCGAAATCGCTTCGACCTGCAATCAAAGGAATTTTGAGACCAGATTAATTGAGATTGAAGATGGTCTCAGACCCACATTATCTGAGACTCAGACCAGATTAACTGACACGGGTCTGCAATCATTACAGCCGACCCACATTAGGTGAGAATCAGCCCAAAAGCTTACAGGAGAATAACTTTCCCTTTGGTCAACCGGGATGAGTGTCCGGAAAAAAGGAACGTCAAAATTGGACACTCAGGAACCGTTCGGGTGAAAAAATAGCCCAGATAGCCTTTGTGCAGAGATTAGACCCTATTCGTAGTTAAGGTGAGCCGAAACGGCTGTTTGCAAGCCCGTTTGCAATAATGTGAGCCGATTTGCACAACAATGTGAGCCAAAAGCCTCTTTAGAAAGCAAGATAATGTGAGCCGAAAACGAGCTTGTTTGCAAGCCGTTACAGCTACGCCTGGAGTTAATCTCCTAACGCCTAAATCCTTTTAAGGTCTAAACTCCTAAAGGTCTAATAGGTTTAGAAAAAAGAGCGATCGCTCAAGAGCAGATTTAGGATACTGTCTTACCTGTAGTGACAGAAAACCCCCTG